>NZ_JBSXNH010000070.1:0-8504 GCF_056857535.1 Vreelandella sp. L-25 | reverse complement strand
ACCTTTGAAGAAGTTTGAGAAGGCGCGGTCGAGATGCCGGAGCGACTGTTGCAAGCAGACATTGGACACCTCGGCCAGAAACGCCGTGTCCGGCTGTTTCTTGAGGGTGGTGAGCGCTTTGGCGGTGGCGTTGTAGCCCATGCGCTCTTGACGCTCGAACCAGGCATCGGTGCGCTGGCGCAGGAAGTGGTTGTAGACATAGCGCACACAGCCAAACGTCCGGGCAAGCTGGTCAGCTTGCTCGGACGTGGGATAAAACCGATAGCGGTAGGCACGGTGTACGGTCGTCATGGCTAAAAATTAACGTGGTAAATCTAGCATGTCAACTAAGAGGCGCTGCGCGCCTCGCGCTATCCTGCCTCGGCCTAAAAGGCCGAGGTTTGACGCGCATTTTGATTAAATCGTGCGCCCTCAGGCTTCACAAGGTGCGTCGTGGAAGGGCCGGATAACAGGCAGACAGCCGAGCTTTTTTCCGCTAGGGTAGCGGCTCCCGCTGCCAAACGACGACGCCCGAGATGCAAGAGTTACTCAACGATATTGCCGCCGAGTTGGCCCAGGAAACCGAGCGCGGCAAAATGGCTGATTACATCCCTCAGCTTGCCCATGTAGACCCCAGCCAGTTTGCCATTAGCCTAGCCACGGTAGAGGGCGAGCGCTTTTCGGCGGGCTGCGCGACCACGCCCTTCTCGATTCAGAGTATTTCCAAGGTATTTACCTTGACCATTGCGCTGGGGAAATGGGGCGATGGACTGTGGTCAAAAGTAGGCCGCGAGCCTTCCGGCGACCCGTTCAACTCCATCGTTCAGCTAGAGCATGAGGGCGGCAAACCGCGCAACCCGTTCATCAATGCCGGGGCCATTGCGGTGGTGGATGCCATTATGATGGGCCACGAACCCAAAGAGACTCTGGCCGAAATTTTGAGCTTTGTGCGCTACATCGCAGACGACAACAGCATCTGTTTTGATCATCAAGTCGCTGCGTCGGAAATGGAGCACAAAGATCGCAACGCTTCGCTAGCCCACTTTATGAAAGCCTTTGGGCGGCTGCGCCACGATGTCGATAAAGTGCTCGGCACCTACTTTCACCAGTGCGCTATCGCCATGAGCAGCGAACAGTTGGCCCACGCCGGGCTGTTTCTGGCCTCCGATGGAGTCAACCGCCCCAGCAACCTGCGGGTGGTATCGCCCCAGCGGGCACGGCGGATCAACTCGCTGATGATGATGTGCGGCCACTACGACGCCTCGGGGGAGTTCGCCTTTCGCGTGGGCCTGCCAGGCAAAAGCGGCGTGGGCGGCGGCATTTTAGCCATCGCGCCGGGGCGCGGTTCGCTGGCGGTATGGTCGCCAGGGTTAGATCGCTATGGCAACAGCCTACTAGGCGCACGGGCGCTGGAGATGTTCGTACAACGCACCGGCTGGTCGGTGTTTGGGCACTAGCCGTGGGCGCTTTCCAACTGTTCAGCGTACTGGGCAGCTTCCCAGGCCTGCACTTTGCGTTTCACATCTAGCCCCCAACGGTAGCCGCCTAGCGCGCCGCTTTGCTGAATCACCCGGTGGCAGGGAATCCACAACGCCACCGGGTTAGCCCCCACTGCATTACCCACCGCCCGCGATGATTTCGGCGCCCCCAGCGCCTGGGCAATATGGGAGTAACTGGCAAGCTGCCCGTCCGGAATCATCAGCAGCGCTCGCCAAACGTTCAGCTGAAAATTGGTGCCGCGTACGTGTAGCGACAGCGCCCCCGGCGCAGCCGTTTTCCCTGGCTCGAACAGCGCATCGACGGCATAGCGGGTCGCCTCTGGCCGGTGGCGCACGGTACTGCGCGGCCACTCAGCGGCGAGCTGAGCCAGCATCTCTGCCTCGGGCGTGGCGGCCAGAAACCCCATTCGGCAAATACCCCTTGGCGTCGCTGCCACCAACACTTCGCCAAACGGCGTGGGATGAATGCCGTAAGCAATCTCCACGCCCTCCCCTTGGCGCTTAAACTCGCCAGGCGTGACCGCTTCCAGTGTCACAAAATGATCGTAAAGCCGCGAGCCACCGCTTAGCCCCAGCGCCTGGGCGGTATCGGCCAGGCTTTGCGCCGAGGCAATGAGCTGTTTACCCCGCGCCAGCGTCAGCGCCTGCAAAAAGCGCTTGGGGCTAACGCCTGCATAGCGGCAAAACAGCCGCTGAAAATGGAACGCGCTCAAATGCACCTGCGCCGCCACCGTCTCCAAACTCGGCTGCTGGGTGGCGTTGGCCACCATAAAGGCCATGGCTTTTTCGATGCGGGCGTAGTCGTTCATTGCTTCTATCTCACGGGTAAGGCTAAGGGATAACGCTCACAG
Source organism: Vreelandella sp. L-25 (assembly GCF_056857535.1). Taxonomy (NCBI): domain Bacteria; kingdom Pseudomonadati; phylum Pseudomonadota; class Gammaproteobacteria; order Oceanospirillales; family Halomonadaceae; genus Vreelandella; species Vreelandella sp. L-25. The sequence continues at coordinate 6,175 of NZ_JBSXNH010000070.1, read as the reverse complement.
TAGTTCAAGCTTAACCAGCGAAGGCCCCAGGGCCCACCCGAATCTTGCTCAGTTTGCATCCCTTTTATCGCCAAATGCCCAATAAACGCTACGCTGGACATTATCTCCCTACACCCACAGTATGGGCCTCCGGAAGGATCGCCATTGCCATTTACGTCAGGAGGACATCATGGACAGTACCCCCCCGAACCAACGGGATGCGGTAAAACTGTTCGCCCGCTTGGGCTACGCCTCGCGGGGGGTCGTGTATTTACTGGTAGGCGGCTTAGCCGCGCTCGCCGCGTTTGGCCAAGGCGGCCAAACCGAAGGCAGCCGCGGCGCGCTTGAAAGCGTACTAACCGCCCCCTTCGGCAAAGTGCTGCTGGGCGTTATTGCATTGGGGTTAGTGGGCTATGCCGTATGGCGCACGCTGCAAGCCCTTCAGGATACTGATCACCACGGCAGCGGCACTAAAGGGCTGGCGATTCGCGGGGGCTTGCTGGTTAGCGCCGTTACGCATACGTTCTTGGCCTTTTTTGCTGCCAAGCTTGTGGTTCATATCGGCGGCTCTAGCGGCTCAGGAGATGGTTCTGAAAGTGCGGCCAGTTGGCTGATGCAGCAGCCCTTCGGGCGCTGGCTGGTGGCCGCAGTCGGCATTGCGCTGATTGGCGCGGGCATCGCCCATGCCATTAAAGGCTGGAAAGCAAAATTCGACCGCCACTTCTCAATGCCTGCCAAAGTGCAGCGCTGGGCTTACCCAGTATGCCGCTTTGGTTTAGCGGTGCGTGGCTTGGTATTTGTTATGGTTGGCAGCTTCTTTATCCTAGCGGCTTACCAGTTCAACCCTAACCAAGCGGGCGGCACGACCGAAGTGTTCAGCACGTTAAGAGGCCAAGCCTTGGGCCAGTGGCTGCTCGCGTTTGTGGCTGTTGGGCTATTTGCGTTTGGCGTGTATAGCTTATTAACCGCTGTTTACCGCCGTATTAACCCTTCCCTGTAGCGCTCCTATGGCCTTTACATCAACGCGTACAAAGCAGTGGTTTGAGCGTATTAACGGCTCGAAAAATATGTTGTGGCTGCTCGCCACCCTCTCCTTTTTAGAAACCATTATTCTGCCGATTCCCATTGAACTGGTATTAATCCCGCTAATGGCAGTGAACCGGCAGCGCATCTGGGCTATTGCCGCCGTTACCACGCTGGGCTGTTTAGTGGCTTCGATAGTGGGCTACGGCGTGGGCATGGTGCTCTACCAATCCCTCGGCACGTGGTTTATCGAATTTATGGGGATGGAGCAGAGCTATCAGGCGTTTCAAGGCTTCTTTGACCAGTACGGCTTTGCAGCCATTCTCGCCATTGGCATTTTGCCGATTCCGTTTCAGGTGGCGATGATTACCGCCGGGCTCTCGGGCTACCCCATCGCGCTGTTCGCCCTGGCCGCCCTCATCGCCCGCGGGCTGCGTTACTACGGACTAGCATGGCTGGTACACCGTTTTGGGCACCGAGTGGAAAGCATGTGGAAACGCCATGCGCTGAAGACCAGCCTAGCGCTGGGCAGTGTGGTGCTTCTGCTAGTCCTGGGGATGCAGGCACTGGCGGGGCTGATCGTGTAGAAAACACACTAGCCGCCAACGTTGGCGGCTATTGATGGGCGCGAATCACGTTACTGCACGTAGTAGCCGCTCACTCGCCACGTGCCCTCTTCCAGATGTGGCGTGACGACTTCGACCACGCGCTGGTTATTCGTGAACTGGGTTTTAAAAGCGAACTCTTTGTAGTCGTTGCGCGGCGCCCCAGGCATCGAGGTGTACTGCGACATGCGGATGCGCCGCCGCGACTCGACGCTGCCCAAATCGTTGCGGGCCAGCGTCACCACGCGCTGCAGCATGGTGGGAGAAAGCGGCGTCTTCAACAGCGGCGACGACTTTTCCCAAGCCTGCTCATATTCACCTTGATCGATCGCTTCCAGCCAAGCGAGCGCGGCCGCTTCCGCCGCCTCGGTGGTAGACGCCTGTACATAAGAAGTCATCGCCAGGAGCAACGCATAGAGAATGAGAGCAAAGGGTTTTAGCATGGCAGCCTCGTATGGCAATCGAATGTGTCGTGCGACTTTAGTAGTTATCGGACCATCACACAATTTCTTTAATCACATTAACCCTAAAGCGCTAGCCAGGCTGTGAAAGAGTGCAAACTTGATCGCCGCTTGGCCAAGCCACTCCTACGCCTTCTCAAACTCCAACCGCTCGTTTACTATGCGCCTCCTCATTTATGTCAGCCCTCACCATTAGGCCACTATGTCCGTCAACGCGCTCTACACCGACCTGTCTGGCTACTACGATTTGATGTGCGTCGACATCGACTACCTGGCCCAAAGCCACGCCATTCGTCGCCTGCACCAAATTTTTGGTAATGAAGGCAAACGCCATTTGGACTTAGCCTGCGGCACCGGCCCTCACGTGCGTTATTTTCTGGATGCTGGCTACACCAGCAGCGGGTTGGATATTAACCAACCGATGCTGGATATTGCCGCCCAACGCTGCCCAGAGGCGCACTTCTCACTGCAGGATATGAGCAGCTTTGAGGTCGACGAGCCGCTGGATCTCATCACCTGCTTTCTCTACTCCATCCACTACAGCGATGGCCTGGACAAGCTCGGCGACTGCATCGCCAGTGCCCACCGCGCCTTGAACGAGGGCGGCGTGTTCTGCTTCAACGCGGTGGATAAGCAGCGGATCGACAACGCGCTGTTCGTCAAGCACACGGTCCAGCAGGCGGAGGATAGGTTCACTTTCCGCTCCGGGTGGCACTACAGCGGCCAAGGGGAGCGGCAGTCGCTGCGGCTGAGCATCGAAAAGACCACGGCGGAGACAACGAAGGTGTGGTACGACGAGCACCCCATGGTGGCCGTCAGTTTTAGCGAACTCATCGCCCTGCTGGAGCCTACCTTCGAGGTGCACGTGTTTGAGCATGATTACCAGACCATCACGCCCTGGGATAACGTCTCAGGCAATGCGATCTTCGTATGTGTGAAACGCGAGCACCTCGCTTAACCGTTATCGTTGGGGCGAAGCTGCCGCTGAATGCCCATCAGGAAATTACGCAGCATTTGGTCTTTGCACTCGCGGTAATTCTTGTGGCTGGGCTTGCGGAAAAACGCGCTGAGTTCGTGAGGGCTAAGCGGCAGGCCCATCTGATCGAACACTTTTAAAATATCCTCTGCCTTCATGTTCAGCGCGATGCGCAGCTTCTGGAACACCATGTTGTTGTTCAGCTGCGATTCTGGCGCAGGCTGCGGGCCTTCACGCTTGCCGCGCTTAAAGCTGATAAAACCGTTCAAGAACGCGGCCAGCTCGCGGTTCTTCATCGTGACGAAAGCGTCGTCTTCGTCTTTTTTTAGCCACGCGGTGACCTGCGGCTGGGTAACGGGCACTTCTGCCAGCGCGAAGATATCCACGATGGTATTGTCTTTTAAATCAAAGGTGTAGCGGATACGGCGAAAAATATCGTTGTTGGTCAAAATCAGGTCCTAACCGGTAGTTAATGTTGCCAGCAGCTCATCAATTTCTGCTTTAAGTTCGTTATCTTCAATAGTGTGGGCACTGGCCTGGGCCTGCTGCAAGCGTTCAATCGCCGCCTGGTTGTCGCCCAGCTCCACTTGCAGTGCCGCCATGGAAAAACCAATCGAGGCAATGTGGTCGTTCGACTGCTTGGCTACCGCCTTATCCAGCGCTTTTTGGTAGATGGGCAGCGCGTCTTCTAGCTCTTCGGTGAAGTCGGCCAGGGTTTCCCACTGCTCTGGGTGGTCTTTCCCGGTATTCTCGTGCTCGGTGCAGATCGCCTCAAGCTCGGCATACAGCGCTTCAAAAGTGGCGCGGTCATCTTTGGCAGCCGCCTTCATCAGCTTTTCGGCAAGCTCGTACACCGCCTTGTAAATTTTGGTGTTAATCATCGACCACGACTCTGTTCATTCGGAATGGAGACAAAACGCCCTACATGCGTGTGCGTTTAGCGTCATGACAGGATTATACCTGGTTGGGATGGAGGCACGGGCAAAACCGCGGCCTTTGTGCTGCCGTTGCTGGAAAAATTCAGCAAAGCCGCAGAGCCGCTGCGCGGTAAACGCATTCGTGCGCTGATCCTCGTACCCACCCGCGAGCTAGCGGTTCAGGTGGAAGCCAGCGTGGCCCAATACGCCAAGCATACCCCGCTCACCTCAATGGCCGCGTACGGCGGTATGGATACCGCGCCCCAAAAGGAGCGTTTGATCGAAGGCGTGGACATTCTGGTGGCCACACCGGGCAGGCTACTGGCCCTCGCCAGCTTGCCTGCGCGCCGTTTGCAGCAGGTTGTCGGCCACGCGCGCATAGTGGGCGTAGCTCTCGTCAGACGACGAAGCGTGCACCTTGGCGGTCACGCTGCGCTTGAAATCGGTCACTTCCTCTGGGCGCTCATCGATCAGCAGGGCATACAGCTTGATCTCGGGATACGCCGCCGCCACGGCCTGGCAGATATGCTTCAACAGCGTGGTTTTCCCTGCCCCCCCCCCCGGCGGCGCCACGATCAGCCCGCGCTGCCCCATGCTAATGGGCGTGATCAAATCCATCGCCCGCACACTGTGCTCACGAACGCCATTGGCCAGATAAAGGCGCGGGGAAGGATAAATGGCGGTGCCGTTGAGAAGGCTAATACATCCGCAACAGCCGTTGGTTATGCATTATTCATAGTGGCTCCAGGCCTGAGAACTTCCACCACTCGCTCGTCATCGAGCACTTGATAGACCAGGTGATGCTGAATATTGATGCGGCATGAATAGAACCCCGCAAGATCACCCACGAGTTTCTCAAACGAAGGCGGCTTGCGGTATAGGTCTTCCGCTACCAGCGCTAGCCGTTCCTGCGCTTTTGGTTTGAGGCCGCGGGAGGCCAGCTTCGCAGCGGCGCGACTTTATCGCGTCGGCCTGCCTTGCCTTGTTATGGGTGCTTTGCCATGATATACCAATATTTGGTATAGGAGTCTCCCCATGGCTAGAAATACCAGCATTACACTCGGCCCCCACTTTGATGAGTTTATAGCCATTCAGGTTGAAAAGGGCCGCTATGGCTCGGTGAGCGAGGTGGTACGTGCCGGACTGCGTCTGCTTGAAGAAACGGAAAGTAAGCTTGAACGGCTCCAACGCCTTCTGGATGAAGGCGAACAGAGCGGAATCGCAGAGTATTCCCTTGAAAGCGTTATTACAGAACTGGACAACGAAGCTCACTGATGCGTCCATACCTGCTCACTTCCTCTGCCCGAAAAGACGTTGTCGAGATAGGCCGCTTCACCACCGAAAAGTGGGGAAAGCGCCAACGCGATACGTACCTCAGGCAGCTTGACGATGCTTTCAAGCTGCTCGCTCGCCAACCTGATATTGGCCGCGATACGGGTGACATAAAACCAGGGTACAAAAAGTTCAGTCAGGGCAGTCATGTTATCTTTTACAGAGCCGGTACGGAATCCAGGATCGTTGTCATCCGAATTCTCCACAACAGTATGGATGTGGAGCAGCATCTTTAACGCCGTTGTTCAGCGGTGCCCTTGTAGCGCAGCGAAAAGGGCATCCGGTGGAGGGCCGTCAGGCCCGGAACGAACTGGAACACTTGGTTAAATGCTGAAGATGGCACGAACCAGGTAAAAACTTGTTGCCCCAATGGCGACAGCAAGTGTGACGTATGAGCCATGGATGAGCCAATAACGCTTTGATTTGTATTGCTCATTTTGCTCCCAGCTCTGTTCGGGTTCAGGCTTGCTCAACTCCTTTGCAAGCGCAAAGAACCTTTTTGCGTCAACTCGAAGCTCGTACAAGCACAAACCTACTGTAGCAACAAATGAGACCAGCGCGACTGACAGCAACCACTTGTCGGTAGCAGACAACTCGCTGCCACCGGATTTGGTAAGTGCGAGAAAAAACACACCAGTGCCACCTGACGAAACCGAGAGAATATAGGCCCGTAGGCGATTCCCTGCGTCTTTGGCCAACTCGTGGTATTTCGCGATCCCTTCAGGCTTATCCATAGGCATTTAACGCCCGGCTTTGCGGCGTGCCGGAGCGCAGCGTAGGCGCGTCCGACAACAGCCGCTTGTTAACCCCGTAGCTCGATGCCTTCTCGAATGACCTCGGGATGACGGGAAGCAATCTCAATGAGCGCTTTTGCTGGACCAG
>NZ_JBSXNH010000069.1:0-108670 GCF_056857535.1 Vreelandella sp. L-25 | reverse complement strand
AACGGCTGTTTGCTCAAGGCCGAAGTGTTTTCTACCCCCTCTGGAGAAGAGCGCCAGACGCCGAGGCACGAATACCAGACTTGTTCACCTCCTCAGGAGGACTATGCCGATGACACGCCGGAAAATGGGGAGACCCTAGTTGAGCAGTACCTGGACGAACCCACATGGCTGTGTGAGTATGATTAGCTTATAGATAACCGCGACGAGCTTAGAGCATCCAGCTACGTTCGGCTTAGAGGCCGTTATCTAAACTAGACTGTCTAAAAGATAATCACCCTCGTTCCGGAAATTTTTATCTTAACGACACAAGTCATAATGCGGACCCTAAACACCGAAGGAGAGTCTCGACATGCCATCTTTATCGCATGATGCTTTGGCTATACTTCTCCCCCTCGGCATTCTTTTTACCGCTCTACTCATGTTTGGAATCGGCCTTGTATGGGCCCGCTACCGCGATAAACAGAACGAAAGGCAAGAGCGAGAAAAGTTAATTCAAGCTATTTTGGACCAGATCGAACCTTGGGCAGGCTCTCGATCCTACGCCTGGGTATGGTATCAAACATATCCCATTTCGGCTCTCGGTGGACAGACAGCCCAGCAACTAGCCGCTCAAGGAAGAGCTTACGAGGTAATCGCGTACATAGCCCATATTCGCCAGGGCGGATATGCTTAACCCGGCCTATCGCTTGATTTACGTTTATGTGGTTTTAAGTAGGCGTAACCACTAAGTAATGCCGGACAAACCCGCTTGTACAGCGATAGTTGGAGTAAGATCGTCGCTAACCGGCCAAAATCGGCCGTTAAGTTAATTCTGATATAATGCCAATATTAATCGGTCTAACTTGGCGATGCACCGCTTAGACAAGGCGGACCGGTGGAAGCCCACGAGGGCCGGAACGTATTTCAATGACTGATTAGCTGTTTTTTCTTTGGCTCGGCAACGGCCATACCTTTCCTCGCTCAAAACACGCTGCATGTAGCGGCTTTTTGGCTCGATCGTCTTCATAAGCTATAGCTCCCAAAAACCCTTCTTCAAACCTGCGAGCAATATGATTTACGAGAGCAAACTTAGAACCACCCAAAAGTGAGGTGTTTTCTATCCATACGTTGCCGAGAAACAGTACCGGCATTGAGATAAAGCACCTCGGGACGTTTAGGCTTTCATAGGAAATATAAAGCGTTAGACCATGCGCATATTCAACGCTCAGATCGAATAGGCGAGCCCCTAGCTTGAGCCTAAAAGAGCTGAGTAGGAAAATAATGCAGAAAATAAAATCCCTAAACTGTTCATCCTCAATTCCGATGTTGTCCACCAAAATACCTGAAGCTGTAAAGATTTTTTTTAGTTCTTTCCTCAGTTCTTCTCGCGTGCCAAGTCCTTTGAAGACCGGTGGCTCAAATGCTTGGTCATGAAAATAAGCTAAACAGTTTTCTTCAAAATGAGCAGCAGCTTGTTTAACGCTTTCCAGGACGATGCCTCGGTTCTTTTCATCTGGATGGGCTAAGAAATCACCTAATTCCCGCATAATGCTGCGTTGGTCAGAGTAGTCGCGCGTCAAGACAGTGAAAAGAGCAACGTCATCCTGATCAAAACTACGATTTTGATAGGACTCGTAAAATTGATGCACTTTATGTCGACAGTACGCGTTCACGAAGTCTCCATTTACAGCTAATGCCCAGCTCACCCGACGCGAGCCGCGTAGCGATGAGCGGTTGGATGTAGTGCCGTGTTATGTTTCTCATCCAAGGAGCGAAACCAGAAAAGACCCGATTGACGCGATACTGCCGGCCGATGGCAATCCGCGTACGAGTGCCTGAACTACAGATTTCCTTGGCGCTCCAGAGTTGAACTGCTCTTCAATAGCGTCAACTACTTCTGTCGCTTCCTGCCGTTGGGAAGGGTCTTGTATCAGACGTTGGATTTCTGTACGCAAAGCTTGAAGATTGTCGGTGACATCGGGGTGAAGCTGTACAACGTTCACCGAATGGTCAATGGAGTTTTGATTAATCCTCGCGTTGTGTCCCGTAACGTTGTACGTAATGCTTTGAATGGCGCTCTTGGCTTCAGGGATTCCTAGTTTTCGGACCCGCATTTGGTACCCTGCCGGTATGCTGTGAAACTCTTCGTGAAAGCCAGGATCTATGACCTCGAACGTTTCCTCAGCCCCATTCGACATTTTTCGCTGAATCAAGTCGCCTGATTCGATGAGTGGTTTCTTGCCCTGTATGAATATCTTGCTCGTCTGAACGCTTGCCTTGATGCCTTCGACATTGGTCCCATCTTTTTTGATGAGGCTCACCGTGTCCGTTAGTAAATCGTCAAAAACCATAAATCACCTCGATGGAATGTTTAGGCGTCGCGCACATCAACACTTGCGTCTTTGTCTTCAAAACCGGAGGCGCGGGTGCCTTTCACGAACCTTATGAAGAACCCGGTTTAGAAAGCAATCGACGAGCCCGAAGAGGCTGATGGTGACTTCAGGGTAGCGATCAGTCGATACCTTGATGTAAGTGGCGATTAGGTTCGCCTCCGATGCAAGAAAAATTCGCCGATGATCGGCGTGTGCGTGTCCTATGGAGAATGTCTGCATGTGCAAAAGTGCGTTCAGTGCATTCCGATAGTTCGATTCCCAGTTCCCGGGATCACCTGCCGAGATGTTAACGATTTTGACGTCGATTGAACCGAAGTCCTCGTCCATAAGGCCGCAGAACTCGTTTACCTTCCTTGCGTGAAATCCAAATTCAAGCAGATCGGGAACTATGGCCTCGTTCCACTGCGCACCCCATTCACCAGGAAAAACTGCGCCGGTGAATGCAACGAGGCGAAGCGCACGAAGCCTTGCCTGAACGATGTGAATTTCGGTAAGTCTGTCTGCGCTGCTCATGCGTGGTGAGATCCGGTGATATCAGTTGCAAAGCCTAACAGTGTATTAGACTTCCCATCTTATTATTGAATAAACGCGCCAGCACGTTCATCCGACAAATGCAGCCTACAAAACCCACTTTAAGTCGTTGACAGATATAATTAATAATTTAGTTTAGGCTGTAAATACAAAATTCGCGCTCCTGCTGTATTTTCGAAATGGCTGCTTTGGGTCGATATCAGCCATTAGCTCGCTCCTGTATTCATCTGCAACACAAGCTCATAAACCCGCGCAGGATCGTCCTCAATGCCTAAATTAGGGCTTTTGCCGTCGAGCTGCGGATGCGCTGTTTTCATCCAGCGTCTTGCCTGCACCTCCCCCATTACCTGAACGGCTGCTTCCCAGACCTTTTCTCTGCTGGGGGTGTTGATGATTTCTCTGCCGACATCGCGCATATTCTGCCATCCTTGAATGTCGTCAGGTTCCGGGGCATTTGGATCGCATTGATCAAGTAGGATGTTGAGCCGAGCAGGTCTGACTGCTGATGCTTTCTCTAGCAGTGTCGATGTCTTCAGCAACGCGTCTCGTAACCAAGCTTCAACAGCTGCGCAGACATAATCATTTTCTTGCGGTGGCACCACAGCGCTAGTGTTGCCGCTTTGAATGATGAAAAAATATTCGGGGATAGGCAGTGCGCGACCATCACGGAGGTAAGCTACAATCTCACCGCTCATATGGGGCAGGTAAGCATCACCGCTTTGTAAGCACTCCAGTGCTTGGCGAAACGTTTCTAGTGGCTGGGGGAATCTGTCCCGTAAATCAAAAGCGCGGAAAGCAAACACACTTTGTAAAGGGTCGTTAGTAGACGGCTTGGCTAGGGGCATCCTGCTCTCCAAATATATTACGCACCGCTATTTTCTAAACCACCTTAGCACCAGATTATTTGATTTGCTCACCATTCTGGCTTTTTTAATTAGCAGCGTTGCCGCTTAAAGCTTAACGTTCACTAGCTCTTCCCAGCGCGTGGTGTAGCGCGGCGTGCGGTGTTCAGCGCGTAATGTCCAGGCATTTCCAACCCGAGGCAGCCCTAGTTGTATCGTCCCTCGCCCTAGTTCTCGATTGAGCTTGTCGACAGTAGCCATCAACCGTTCACTACGCCTTGCTTCTTCCTCTGTTTGCGGTGTTTCTGTCAGTGTCAGTTGGCGGTTGGCTTTGGGGGAGAGATCGAGAAGCATGATGCCGGCTTTATGGTAGGCGTAGCCCTTACGCCAGAGCTGTCGGAGCCCTTTAATCGCAGCATGAATCAGCTCGCGACTATCGTCCGTCGGGCGTTCTAGTGTCACTACCACGCGATTACGGTACTGTGGCAAATCTTGTCGAAACGCATTGGTGCGCACAAACACCATCACGGCGCTGGTGACGCTGTGCTGCTTGCGTAGTTTTTCACCCGCGCGGGCAGCGTGTTGGCGAAGGGCTTCACGCAGGTCATGTGGGCTATTGGCAAGACACCCAAAGGAGCGCGACACCATAATCTGCTGCTTGGGTTGGGTCATATCATCTAGCTGAATGGACGACTGCCCGCGTAGCTCCCAGACAATGCGTTCTTGCACCACGCTAAAATGACGACGTATGTGCTTGGGATCGGCTTCGCGCAGCTGCCAAGCAGTCTCAACCCCCATCACGCGTAGCCGTTCGCCGGTACGTCGTGCAATGCCCCAGAGTTCGGTCACCGGTAGCTGTTTGAGCAGCGCTTGAGTGGCATGGCTATCCGCCGTTAACAGGCAAACACCTTGTTCTCGGTAGCCTGGGTGTTTCTTTGCGGCGTGGTTGGCTACTTTGGCCAATACCCGTGTCGGCGCAAAACCGACCGAAACCGGAATTCCCGTCCATTGCCGTACTGTCTGGCGTAAGTTTTGCCCATAGGCTTCTAGGGTCGCAGGTTCAAAGCCGTGAAACCCCACAAAGCTTTCGTCGATAGAGTACACCTCTACGTCCGGCGAAAACTCTGTTAGTGCCTCTGTCACGCGACGGCTCATATCCCCGTAAAGCGCATAATTACTCGACAAGAGAATAGCTTGGCGGCGGATAAACGGCGGCAGCAAATGCATGGCCGTCCCCATATCGACACCCAGCGCTTTTAGCTCATTAGAACGGGCAACAATACAGCCATCGTTGTTCGAGAGAACACCAACTGGGCGGCCCTCAAGTGCTGGGTTAAACACACGCTCACAACTAACGTAGAAATTGTTGCAATCGATCAGGGCGATCATAGCGGCGTGGCACCCGGTAAGCTGTGCAGGACATGGGTTACGACACCCCAAACATGCGATTCGCGACCTTCCAAAGGAATAGGTTTGTAGGCGGGATTACTGGCCTTTAGGTAGGCGCGTTGCCCGACACGCTCTAGCCGTTTAACAGTGAGTTCGCCATCGACCGCAATAACAATCACACGCCCAGGCAGCGGCTCTAGGCTCCGATCTACTACCAGCAGGTCTCCATGGTGGATACCATCACCGATCATAGAGTCGCCCTCCGCACGCACAAAGAATGTGGCGGCGGGTCGTTTAACGACATGGCGATGCAGATCCATCTCCGCATCCAGGTGGTCATCAGCGGGACTTGGAAACCCCGCTCGCACAGCACTGGCGAACATGGGTAACGGTTGGGGTACGGGGCATAGGGCAGCAGTGCCTATGAACGAAGCGGTTGTAGTCATACGCCGAGCCTCTAAAATAACTGTTGTTTCATACAGTATACGGAGAGGCACCGCATCAACAAGCTCTGAGTAGAGATTTATCGCTTCCTGTCAGGGTCTTCCCCGAGTTCTTTCAAGGACGGCGTCGCAAGCTCATCAGCATGGGCGGTCTCGGGCGTTAGCCCATCAAGCAGCACGGCTTCCCAGTCATCGACACCAACGGGTTCAAACGGCTGCTCATAGCGCTGTACGGAGCCTTTGAGCTTTTGCAGTGGGTTATTTTGTGGAGTCTCCACCGGTGCTTGTTCTTCACCTGACATCACAGCCTCCTTGGTTGGCATTGCCCTTATTTTTAAACTGCATCTTGCGCGATGATGCACGCGTGGTAAGGTTAATTCATCTTAACCATGACGTTGGGATCGCTGCATGAATCATCCGCCCAAACAAACGTGTTTGCTACAGAGTATTGCCGCCATTCAGCCTGGCTACCCCTTTCGTGGAAAGCTAGAGCTGGATAGCCAAGGCGATGCTTTTGTTGTGCAGTACCGCCACCTTGTCGTGGGTGAAGCCCTTTACGACCCAAAAGGAAAAAAGCTGGATCGGGTGACGTTGCCAGGCCGCAAACGCCCAGAATATCTTTGTTCAGGCGACATCCTGTTTATGGCCAGGGGCACGCGCAACGATGCAGCGGTGGTTCGGGAGCTTCCACGTAATACCGTCTGCACGCCGAATTTCTATCACATCCGGCTTACCTTAAGTGCATGTAACGTCTTGCCTGAATTTTTGGCCTGGCAGCTCAACCATGTAGATGCTCAGCGCTATTTCGCCATGTGCTCTCAAGGGTCAGCAGCACCCAGCATTACCAAGTCACAGCTGGGCAACCTGCCTATTGTGATACCGCCTATTGAGCAGCAGGCGCTGATGGTCAAACTGGCCGATGCCGCCACCCGCGAACAACAACTTTTTAACCAGTTAATCGAAAATCGGCAGCGCATGGTTGATGCCGCTGGCCACCAACTACTTCGTCCTAATACGACGGCAGGAAAATGATATGAGTAACGATTCCGTTAAGCAGGATCAGATCAACAAAGCGGTCTGGAACGCCTGCGATACCTTCCGGGGCACCGTAGACCCCAGCATCTACAAGGACTACGTGCTGACGATGCTGTTCGTGAAGTACCTCTCCGATGTGTACCAGGATCACTACGATAACTACGTGGCCGAGTACGGCGACACGCCGGAGCTGATCGAAGAGCTGATGAAGAACGAGCGCTTTGTGCTGCCTCGGGATTCCGGCTTCTACGCCCTGTATGACCAGCGCCATGAGCCGGGCAACGGCGAGCGGATCGACAAGGCTCTGCACGCCATTGAAGAGGCCAACATCGTCAAGCTGGCCGACGTATTCCAGGATATCAGCTTCAACTCCAACAAACTGGGGGATGAGAAGCAGAAGAACGACATCCTGCGCCACCTGCTGGAAGACTTCGCCCGGCCGGAGCTGAACCTGCGTCCGAGTCGGATCGGTAAGCTGGATGTCATCGGCAACGCCTACGAATACCTGATCAAGAACTTTGCGGCCACCTCCGGCAAGAAAGCCGGTGAGTTCTATACCCCGCCGGAAGTCTCCGAGCTGATGGCCGAGATCGTCGCGCCGAAGGAAGGCGATGAGATCTGCGATCCGGCTTGCGGTTCGGCTTCCCTGTTGCTCAAGTGCGCCAACCAGATCCGCAAGGGCAACGACGGCTCCAAGAACTTCGCCCTGTTCGGTCAGGAGGCCATCGGCAGCACCTGGGCTCTGGCCAAAATGAACATGTTTCTGCACGGGATCGACAACCACAAGCTGGAATGGGGCGACACCATTCGTAATCCCAAGCTGCTGGATGAAAACGGCGGCCTGAAGCACTTCGATATTGTGGTGGCCAATCCGCCGTTCTCACTGGAAAAGTGGGGCTTCGAGGGCGCCGACAGCGATCCCTACGCCCGCTTCCGGCGCGGGGTACCGCCAAAGTCCAAGGGCGACTATGCCTTCATCCTTCACATGATCGAGACCCTGAAGCCGAAGACCGGCCGCATGGCGGTGGTCGTCCCCCACGGCGTTCTGTTCCGGGGCTCTGCGGAAGGCAAGATCCGTCAGAAGCTGATCGAAGAAAACCTTCTGGATGCCGTCATCGGCCTGCCCGAGAAGCTGTTCTACGGCACCGGCATCCCGGCGGCCGTACTGGTGTTCCGCAAGGACAAGACCGACAACAACGTGCTGTTTATCGACGCCAGCCGAGAGTTCCAGGCCGGCAAGAACCAGAACCAGTTGTCCGAAGAGAACATTGCCAAGGTCGTCGAGACCTACAAGCAGCGCGACACCCGGGACAAGTATTCCTACGTGGCCAGTCTGGAGGAAATCCAGGAGAACGACTTCAACCTCAACATCCCCCGCTACGTGGACACCTTCGAGGAAGAGGAAGAGATCGACCTGATGGCCGTGCAAGCGGAGCGGAAAGAGATCGAGGCCGAGATTGCGAAGCTGAACGAGCAGATGGACGTCTATCTGAAGGAGTTGGGTTATGGTGCCTGAGGGTTGGAAAAAAGCTCCTGTCGGAACGATTTGCCAGTCTATTGTACCCGGCAGAAATAAGCCCAAGTCTTTTGATGGCGACATTCCATGGGTCACAACGCCGGAAATTTCTGGCCGATATATTCCATCGCATCTACAGAAAAACTATGTAAGCGAATCAGCTTTAGCCGATTGTGGTGGCAAAATTGTCCCCAGCGGCGCAGTCATTATGGCAGCCGTTGGTGAACTTGGTCTCGTTGCAATTTCTAAAAAAGATGTTGTTCTCAATCAACAGCTCCATGCATTCGTATGTTCCGATTCGGTTCAGAATGAATATCTGGCATACGCGCTTAGTGCTCAGAAGCACTACATGGAGTCAGTGGCATCGAAAACTACGATTCCATATCTGAACAAAACAAATTGTGAAAGCATTCCCGTTCCTCTCCCCCCCCCTCCCCGAACAAAAAAAGATCGCCCAGATCCTCTCCACCTGGGATCAGGCCATCACCGCCACCGAGCGCCTGCTTGAGAACAGCCAGCAGCGGAAGAAAGGGTTGATGCAGCAGTTGCTGACCGGGAAGAAGCGGTTGCCGGGGTTTGAGGGGGAGTGGGTATCTGCTCAGTTAGGCGATCTAGTAGAAATTACCTCCGGCTCTTCGAAAGCGAAGTACATAGATCAAATCGGCGACAAATACATTATTGATATGGGCTCAGTAACCCGCACAGGCAGACTTATACCAACAAAGAAAACTTCATTGAATGGTCCATATCTTGCCAAAGGCCAGCTTGTAATGCCGAAAGATGATATCGGTGGTGGAAACATTATTGGTCGTGTGGGCGTAATTCCAGAAAATGAGAAATATCTATTAGCGGATCACGTCTATGCTCTAACTCCTCATCAGACAGATAGCCAGTTTCTCGGTTATCTCATAAATTCAGAGAAAGTGAATAAAAGCCTTCGCCGCAGAGCCAACGGGACGGCTCAGTTAGGGTTGGGCAAAAAAGATGTTCAAAAGCAGGCGGTTCTTATTCCCTCCGATCCAGCTGAACAGAGGGCGATTGGTGAGATCCTTTTATCTACCGATCAAGAGTTTGATCTCCTATCAAAACGCCTAATCATGCTTAAACAAGAAAAGAAAGCCCTGATGCAACAACTCCTGACCGGCAAACGTCGGGTGAACGTGGACACGGAGGCCGCATGAACACCACCCCTCAAGGGAATGAGCAGCATTCCAGTCACATCCCGGCCCTGGCCACCCTGATCAACTTAGGCTGGACGTTTCTGCCGGCCACGGAGTGTCAGGCCCTTCGAGGCAGCCAGCGGGAAGTGGTGATGAAACCGGTGCTGGAGCGGGTGTTGCGCCGGCGAAAGTTTGAGTTCAAAGGCGAATGGTACCCCTTGTCTGATCAGGCTGTGGATCAGGTGATTCGGGAGGTCACGACACCCTCCATGGCCCAGGGCTTGATGGACGCCAACCAGTCCGTGTACGACATGCTGACCCTTGGCATCACCGTGACCGAGTTCATCGGCGGCAAGAAGGCCCAGCCCACGATCCACCTGATCGACTGGGATAACCCGGACAACAACGAGTTCCATGTCACCGAAGAGATGGAAGTGCTGTCCACCCAGGGCACCCACACCCGCCGGCCGGATGTGGTGGCGTTCGTGAACGGCATTCCCCTGGCGGTGATCGAGGCCAAGAAAGCGGCCTCCGGCAACCCCAACAAGAACATGGTGGAGGAAGGCATCAGCCAGCACCTCCGCAACCAGAAGAACGATGAAGTGCCGTACCTCTACGCTTTCGCCCAGCTGCTGTTTGCCATCAGCAGCAACGATGGCCGGTACGGTACGACCCATACCCCGGCCAAGTTCTGGTCAACGTGGAAAGATGAAGAGTTTGACGACCCCTACGTTCAGGGCATCAAGAACCAGCCCTTGTCTGCCTCCATTAAAGACGCGCTGTTCCAGGGCAAGCCTCCGAAGGTTCGGGCTTACTTTGAACAGCTATGGTCAAAGCACGTCACGCCGACCGAACAAGACAGGCTTTTAGTAGGCTTGCTGGATAGGCACCGGTTTCTGGAATTTCTCCGGTTATTCATCCTGTTCGACCGCAAAGTAGGCAAGATCGCGGCCCGTTACCCTCAGGCATTCGGCATCAAGGCTCTGTTGGAACGCATCTCGGGCTTTAAGCCCAACGGTGAGCGCCGGGGCGGCGTGCTGTGGCACACCACCGGCTCAGGTAAATCGTTCACCATGGTGTACCTCTGTCGCGCTCTCCTGCTCAGTGACGCGCTAAAGAATTGCCGGGTCATCGTCGTCACGGATCGGGTGGATCTGGAGAAACAGCTCTCCAAGACCTTCCTAACCGGTGGGGCGTTTGGCAGCGACATCGCCGGTAAGAAAAGCGGTGACGCTCTCGCCAAAACACGCTCGGGCAAGGACCTGGCCAAACGTATTGGCCAAGGTAATGAGCGGATTATATTCACCATCATTAACAAATTCGCTTCCGCCGCTAAGCAACCAGAGTGCTATAACCCCTCGGAAAATATCATTGTCGTTGTGGATGAAGGCCACCGTAGCCAGGGGGGTGAAAACCACCAGCGGATGCGCCAAGCTCTGCCCAATGCCTCGTTCATTGCGTTTACCGGCACGCCGCTACTGAAAAAAGAGAAAAGCGAAACCGCCGAGAAATTCGGGTCCATCATTCACGCCTACACCATGAAGCGGGCGGTGGAAGACGGCACCGTGACGCCGCTGCTGTACGAAGAGCGAAAACCCCAGCTAGATGTCAATCAGAAGGCGGTCGATAGCTGGTTTGATAAGGTGACCGCCGCCCTGTCAGACGACCAGAAAGCCGACCTCAAACGCAAGTACGCCAAGCAAGGTCAAATTTATACCGCGCAGGATCGCATTAAGCTCAACGCGTTTGATATCAGCGTGCATTTCAGCGAAAACTTCAAAAAGGCGGGGCTGGAACTCAAAGGTCAATTGGCCACGGACAGTAAGCTCAGCGCGATTCGCTATAAACAGGAACTCGATAGCGCAGGTATGGTGACCAGTGCCATTGTGATTTCTCCGCCGGATACCCGCGAAGGCCATACCGATGTGGATGAAACCAACCTGCCGTTAGTGCAAGCGTGGTGGAAGCAGAACGTTACGGGCGACCCCCAGGACTACGAGAAAGCCACGATAGAGGATTTCGGCACCGATGGCCCACCGGATATCCTGATTGTTGTTGATAAGCTCCTAACGGGCTTTGATGAGCCTCGTAACACCGTTCTCTACATCGACAAGCAGCTGAAAGGCCACAACCTGATCCAGGCCATTGCTCGCGTTAACCGGCTGCACCCTCAGAAGCCCTTCGGTTACCTGATCGATTACCGGGGCATCCTCAGAGAGCTGGATACCGCCATTAAGGACTACCAGAACTTTGAGGAACAGACTCAGGGCGGCTTTGCCATTGAGGATATTGAAGGCCTGTATGCCAACGTCGACACCGAGTACAAGAAGCTGCCAAGGTTGCACGATCGGCTTCTGAGCTTCTTCGGGCATATTGATAATCGCCTGGACCCTGAACCCTATCGTCAGGTGTTCATGCCTCGCTATGAAGCCGATGAGGACGGTGTCGAGGTGGATGTTCGTCAGGCCCTGCGGGAGGATTTCTATGAGGCCGTCACTCACTTCGGGATGTGTTTGAAAACGGCGCTTTCCACACAAAGCTTCTTTGATGACAAAGCGTTCACCGAGGCGGATATCCGCCGGTACAAATCCGACTTGAAGTGGTTTTCAGACCTGCGTAAGACCGTGCGGATGGATGCCCAGGAAACCGTCGATTATTCCGCCTACGAAGGCCAGATTCGAGATCTGATTGATCGTTATGTCACCGGTGTCCATGTTGCCCCCGGCGATGAGCCCGTGCTTATCGACCCCGTAGAGAGCAACCCGGATAACTGGAGCGACGAGAAGACCAAAAACGAAACCGACAAGATCAAGACGCGTACCAAGAAGACCATCGAGGAGAAGCTAGGCGACGACCCCTACGCCAAGAAGGTGTTCTCAGCGCTGCTGAAGGAAGCCATCGAAAAAGCCGAATCCATGTTCGACTACAAGGCGCAGTTCAAGCTGTTCAGCGACCTGGAAGCCAAGGTTGAAGAGCGAGAGGTGCCTGACCTACCGCTAGAGGCGTTTAGCGGAAACAAGCATGCCCAGGCCTACTACGGCACGTTTAAACTCGTGCTGGGTGACGACTTCGCTGTGTTGGAAAAAGACAAAGGCGAGCAATTGATCGACGAGGCCTTTGAGATCGATACGGTGGTGAATCGCGCCGTGGCAGAAAACTCACTGAACCCCGTGGGCATTGAGCAAGATGTACGGAAACACTTGCTCCCGAAGCTGTTCTCACTGGTAGGCTTGGATAAAGCCAAAGCGATTCTGGATGAAGTGGTGCAGATTCTGCGTAACGGAGTAACAAAGTGATGACCGCTGTGGATGCCACGCAGGACGAACCACCACGCGTGTATCAAACGCGTTACGGTGAGCGAACGTTCAGCTACCACCTGTGCTATCTGCCCGAACATAAAAAAGCCACGATACGGGTGTATGTGCACCCCAACGGCATGGTGCAGGTGGATGCACCCGAATCGGCACCGCTGCCCGAGATCAAAGCAGCGGTGCAGCGTCGGGCGAGATGGATACTCAAGCACCTGGATGACATTGAAGAACGAAACCGCTACGTCCAGCCAAGAACGTGGGTCAGCGGCGAGTGTATGCTCTACCTGGGGCGTAGATACGTACTCAAGGTAATCGACGACCCAAGCCAGCGAAAGGTCACCTGCAAGCTCATAGGCGGCCAACTGCGGGTGCAAGGCAAAGAGCTGACCACTGAGCGCACACAAAAGGCCGTGCGCCAGTGGTACCGCGACAGAGCGGTGGACGTATTTCAGCGCCGCCTGTCGATGATGGTCGAGACGTTGCCATGGACAAAAACCGTACCCGAGTGGCGCATGCTCGACATGCAAACCCAATGGGGCAGCTGCTCTCACCAAGGCGCCGTGCTACTAAACCCACACCTGATAAAAGCCAACATGCGAGCCATCGACTACGTGCTACTTCATGAGCTCTGCCACTTGGTAGAACACAACCACAGCCCGCGCTTCTATGCACTGCTGGATAGGTATATGCCCGAGTGGCGGTCTGTGAAGGAACGGTTGGATGGGCAGGCGGAGCAGCTTTTAGGCGGCATGTGATTTTTTTGCTGGCCAAGAAGGGGGGGGATGTTGGGATGATATCAGAAGAAACGGATATTTCCCGGTAGCAGGTATGTTGTTATCTCCACCGCATCCGCACAGAAATGTACTTCCGCCAAGTGCTGGGAGAGTCTTGATGCGGCGCTTCCTGTGTAACTCCCCGAAAATTCTATTTCTAAGTGCTGCTATTCTCGGCGGGGGGGGGCTTCGAATTAGTACCGTCAAACGCGGGGCGTATAGCGTTATCCCTTTCGTCGAGGCTGATTACTTGGGCGGGTTTCTGTTCAACAGAGTAAAGGTCGTTTTCAAGGAGTAGATTCATTGCTGCTAGGTATTTTGCATGAGAGATGTCTAGCATGTCTTGTAGCTCCTGGTTACGTGCTGCGAGTGTATCAGCTTTATCTGCTCTCACTTTTTTTGGTGATTGCATTTTAGCAGCAGCTGCATCTATTGCTGCGACTAGATTGTCAAAGTCTCGGCCCTTCCGAATGCTGCTTGCATTCTTCTTGCCTGCTTCCAGTGCTACGTTACGTTTATTGATTTTTGAACCATTTTCGACAACTAAAGGCTCATTGTTAATAAGCCTCTGGAGTGCTTCGTAGTACTCTTGATGCTTACTCATTTATGGCCTCCATCTTGATTAATTTCTGGTTGATTAGCGTGATCTCCTCATATGCTAATCGAGCTGAGGGATGCTTTGGATCGATGTGCTCTAGCTCCGCCTCTAAAGTGCTTTTGTATTTTTTGAGCTTATGTCCACGTTCAAGTCCTAGTCCGTCATCTCCACCAAGGATCGCGTCATTGCAGCCAGCTAGGCATGGGATGACTTCATCTACATTAAACTTGTCACACATCTCACGGGAGGAGCATCCTCCGAGGACCGTTTCTCGGTAAGATAAACGTCCATCTTTAACACGTTTTTCGATATCTTCGATACTCTTGAACCATGATGGGCTCTGAGATTTTTCCTGTTCAAATCTGCTGCCTGCTCCGCCGAAAAGCTCGTCAGTGCTTTTTACTACATGGGCTTCAAAGTCCAAGGCTTCTAGGAACATAAGTTCATCTCGATAGTCGCGTATTACATCATGTGAAGAACCAGTCTTAACAATATTGAAAATGTTCTCAGCGAAGCTAGCGTTCTCTCGGTAAAGCATCGTCATCACTTCAGATAGGTGCTTGAACTGGAATTTCAACGATGGGAGGGAGACCATACCGCTTCGTGCTGCGTAGACAGCTGTAGAGCGCCGAAACTGATGGTTCTCAAGGTGAAAGTACTCACCCACTTTTAGGTTGAGCCTAGGGTCGTTTCGCCAGTCACGGAATGCATCAAAGTTTTCTAACTCTACAATGTCGCTTTCTCTAACTCTTAGCTCATCTGATCCTCTTGAGATGTATGAAAGAGTTTTTTGGCGATGTACGTCTGTATCGAGAAATTTCCTCATCCTCATAGGATGATCGAAGCTTGGAAATAGAAAATCGGTAAGGCAGCCCATCATATCTCGGATGAACCTACATGCTTCGACAGCCGGTATTGCCTGTGAGCATGTCGCCCAGGGTAAGACAGACTCGCTGTAGTTGCTGTTTGTCATTTTTGAAGTGTGGCCGAGAACTATAGGAAGTTCGCCTAGCCCAGGGATCTGAATGCTGCTCAGGCAATTTTTTTGCAGCGCATCCATCTCGTGTTTGCGCATACCTGAGTAGCTATATATGAGAATTCTTGCTGCATCCAGTACGTGGCTCAGGTAGCCTCTAATGCCTCTGAGTGTATATTTTATGTAGCCGTTATTTTTATATATTGATCCGATTGACCACCTTTCGAAAAATTCCGTTAGATCATACTCAGCTATGGAGTCTTCTTGACTTACTAAAGGCATTTCGGTTCTTTTGGCGTTGGGGTATTTAGCCCTATAATATGCAAATACCTGATAAACCTTTGCGTTATTGACTGTTCCTGGCTTTGCATTTTCTTTCAGCATTGATGGAGTGGCGAAGAACAGGGGGTCTGTGTTGATTCTATTCAGCAGGCCTTTTATATTCTCTTTATGTTCGTGGAAGTCATTTACCATCTCTGTCGATAGATTTATCAGTGCAGCGTAAATTCGGGAGGGTATCAGCGGGGTGCGTTGAGCTGATGGATCATCAATGTAGTTCGACCGCAATTGCGATGCGGCTGAAATGATCTTTTTGAGCTGCTCGTTGGGGATCAGGGATGGTAGTCCAGCATTAAATCGCTCGTTTAGATAGTCGATCAGTGCTTTTAAATCTCGGAGTGTTTCAGCTTTGCGAAATGCTGTTCTAGAAGCGTAAAGACTGGCAGTGATTTTAGGTACTGCAAAAGGGCTTTCATGTAGTTGGGCGAGTGTCTTATTTTCGTTCAGTGCGATGATGGAGAGACCCCTTAGAAGCGCGATCATTTTGCTGTAGGTCTGTGGCTTGTTGCGCTGTCCCCCCGAGTGCGTCGGCTCATAGAGCGCTGCGAACATAATGTGCTTCATCTCACCGATAATCGTGTGCGCTGTAGGGCTAAGCTCGTCATCTGCTCTGCCGAACTGGCTAGTAAAATTGTACTTAATGCCCTTACTTATTGTTGAGTAGGGTGATAAATCCCAGATGTTATCACCGTATATAGAAAGGGCGTCACCTGTTAGGTTGCGACTAATGACGAAGCTGTCTGGCGGCGATTTCGTTAGATCTTCAATAGAAAACATGTCGGGCTGGATCTCCAGCTTTTCGGTGCCCTTCAAGAATCGCGGTGCCCACATATTACTGCTCTCCTCTGCTATCTGTGATTTCGTTCAAAGCCGCTATCTTCATCTCCCAGTAAGGATGCAAGTTGCCAATCTCGACTTGCCTCTCGGCTCGCTTAACGATATTTGAGTGCTGCTCATTTTTATCAGAGAAGTCAGCGATTATGTCGTTTAAGCGCTCTATGATAGGCTGGAACTTTAGAAGATGCTCATCCATGTTCAAGCTACTAGCACGGCTGTGCAAAGGCAGCCATTCCTTAATAGATAGCAGCATGAGAACATCCTCTTCTGTTGCTCTGAGCGCATACGACTTGCAGAAAAAGCAGCTAAGCATTGCTGAGCAGCGAGGGTTGGGAGCTTGATCTGAAAAGCCTTCATCTTTGATGCTGCCCTGAGATGTGCAATTGCCTGTAAGGCCCTGCACTCCCTTATCTTTACTGATAACCTTTACAGCGACCCGCTTCGCTTTGTAGAGCTTTACAACGCTGGCTAGACCGCTGAAGAAGTCGTTTAGCTCTTTAATTGCAACTCGGTTTTCAACTGCTATGTAGTGCCTTCTCGATGTCTCAACCGTGTGCTGATGCTGATTTGCAGAGTAGCGAACATCGTTAGTTACGGTGAGTGATAAATTCACCGAGTAATCTCGCCAATCTTTTGCATTAATCCACAGGTTATCTGTGTTCCAGAACTTGGTAGGGTTAATGAGGTTCTTATTACTAATTGTACGTGTGTGAGGCTGCGCATTTTTGAAGTACTGCGGCCCTATCAGGGGCGAGTCTGAAACAATGAACTTTTGGCACAGAGCGAGGTACTGACTCCAGTATTTCTTTGCTAGGGGGCTCAGGCGAAGTGAAAACTGCTTATCTCCTTTGTTCTTGAAAGAGATGACTCTGAACTTACCTTCTCGTTCGAGATGGGTGGGCTCTACCAGCGGAGCTGAACACAACACTGCTAGATTTGCACCGCTATCTGCAAGTATAAGATGAGAAAAGTGAATGCTTGCAATATTAAAAAGATCACGATGGTAATCTCCCAATGTGCTTTTATTTTTATGCTCCGTTGCGAGTGCAGAGCGATAATATTCGCGTAATCTTTTGTGTATTTTCTTGTCAGAAAATTGTCCGTTTTTCTCAGCTTCAGAATTTGTTAACTTTGTCAATTCATCGATGCAGCTGATTAGCTTTCCAGTGCGGTCGTAAAGTAACTCTTGAATGCGGCTGCGCCCGCAGCTTCCCGATCTCTGATAGTATGATGCAGGAGTCTCGTTTACTCCGTGTAAGTTCCATATTGATGGGCTGAGGTAAATTTGACCGGTAATGCTAAGTTTCATTTCTGGTTTAAGAACGAATGGCTTTATATGATCATCTTCAAGTAAGTACTCAGAAATTTGATTGAACAAATACCGATGCGCATCTCGGCTGGTCGCTGCGTGCTGTATGCTTTGGAGGATTTTGAATCCTTTTTCGCCTCTCCTGAACTGGATTCTCAGAGCCCAGCTCTTTACGGTATCTTCATCTATGTCATTAAATGACAGTAAGATCGCTTGGGTAGCCCCTTCTTGATACTCTCGTGCAGTGGCTCGTTTGAGTGATTTGGAAAGATTACTCTGAGATACTCGATCCCAGAGTCTTAGTGAGTAGTCACGATATGCTTTTTTCATAAGCTCTATGTTGATGAAGAGCTTCTCACGTTCGAAAATATTATCAGCATAGTCTATGAAGATTAGCTGATTGGTAACTGAGCCTCGTTTTGTAGTTCCATCGAGGAATGCGTCGATAAGTCTCGTTAGGTAAGCTTTACGGTTTGCAATTTGGCTTGTGAAATCTATATCCCAGCTACCCAGCGAGCTAGGAGAACACTTGATTCTGCTTTTTACTGAGCCTGTATTGCGAGAGTTAAAAAGTACTCGTCCAACGTAAATCTGCTTGTAATTTTGACCATTGCATTTGAAGTTGAGCCGAACTCTGCCCAGTTCAGATAGTGTGAGCGATGAAGCTTCAAAGTGAGAATACTCTTCAGGTCTGTCGTTATACAGGTCGTAGAATTCAGACATTGAAGTTGTCCCAAGGAAAGGCTTCACCGTACATGGCTTCGTGAACTTTTTTGTTTTTTTCTTTCTGCAATTGAACTAATTCGTCATATCTTAGGTAGATCATCGTAGTCGACTCATGCTTGTGTCCGAGTAGACCTTTGACATGAGTAATAATCTCTGTGTCCAACATGCCTAATACCTTGGCTTGCCTTACGAATCGCATGCCCCGTGTTGCTCTAAGGTCATGGAACTTAAAGCCTTTGTACTGTGCGTCTTTGTGTTGTCTTATCCATGGAATTAATTTCTGATTCACGAAGTCGTTAATCGAACTCCCTAATTGGAGTCCTGCTTGTCCCCGCTCACTTCTTTTTAGAGTCATTGAGTACGTAGGATCGGCAGCGTCATATGTGTGCCGATTGGCGGTATAAAATGGACGGCCAAACTTTGTAAGAAAGACATAGTTCCGAGAGGAGTCACCGTAGTAGCTTTTCTCTTTCCGTTCTTTGTATATCTCTGAGTACTTTACCCAATCATATACCTGTGCAACCAGTGAGCTGGGCACCTTGAGCACGTACTGAACATTGCCCTTCGTATCAACGCCAGTCATCGGTCCAACAGGTATTCTCGCCTCTTTGGCTGTTCTGGATGACTTATAAGCCTTTTGTATAGCCTCAACGCTCAATGTGCAGATTGTTTGTTTTCTTGCCCCAGTGTATAGCGCCAACCAGACTATCAGTTGCATTTGACGGTTACTAAGAGCTTCCACGCCCTCAAGAACCCACTCGACCTCTTTTTCTGAGAGTGGGCGTACTCCGCCTTCTTCACCCTGTATTAGATCGAACTGTGTCTCTTCAACCGTAGCCTTTGTAATATGAATGTCTGAATAATTCACGGGGAACTTTCTGCCCCCCTTCACTATTACCGTGTTCTTTTTAAGTGTATAGAAGCGATCCTCTATCTCTTCGCCAGGAGGGGTGAGCTTGTTGTCGTTCAGAAACATATAGAAGGCCGCGACCTCTGCGGCTTTTTGCTTCACCGTCTGAAGCGTGTTCTGTTTTTGCTCGAACAGCCTCGTGAGGTATGACTTATAGAGATAAGTGACGCGCTGGTTCTTCCGACTGCGAGGAGGAGCGTAGAAAATATCGAGTGGCAGATCGTCGGTCTTATGTTCTTCGATGAAGTGCAAGTAGGAGAGTAGGTTCTTTGCTTTTCGATCTATTGTTACGATTGAGCGTGGGCTGGATTCAGCGAAGTTTAACCACCAGCGGTAGAGGTAAAGGTTTCCGAGATCCCACGGCTCACAATTCCTGTAGATGATTGGGAATCGCTCTATCATTAAGTCGCTAGTCTCTTCGAATTTATCCTTATCTATATTCCAGTGCAGAGTTCGGTTTGTCCAATTAATAGTAGGAATCCCTTCAGCGCTGAGAGCTAACGCTCCGTCGAGCCTGTAAAGGCGTTGAATGTATACGATCTTTGATCGAGTCATATCGACAGGCACTGCCCTGCAGAACATAAATGTCAATATCATGGTGAACATTAGTGTGCATGTCAATATTTTCTACATTAGTGTGTGCGTAAAAAGCCAAAGCCCCAGTAGAGAAAGCTAAATAGCGTTGCGCCAAGGGTCACGCCGGCCAGGTAGCGAGAGTCGGGTAAGTGCCCGACCACGGCGGTATCCACCAAACCGAGTAGCGGTACGGTGATATTGGAGAGAATGATGGGCCAAGCGAGGGTCCAAATACGCATTCAGAGTGACCTTCGCTCGCAAACGTTCAGGCACATCTTAAGTGGGCGAGTTAAGCGGCAGTAATGATGCGATACTTCTCCATCAACTGCTCTTGGGTCTCGGGGCGCTCTGGGTCGAGGGGAATACAGTCCACCGGACACACCTGCTGGCACTGAGGCTCGTCGAAGTGGCCGACGCACTCGGTGCACAGGTTGGGGTTGATCACGTAAATCTCCTCACCGGGAGAGATCGCGTCGTTGGGGCATTCCGGTTCGCAGACGTCGCAGTTAATGCATTCGTCGGTGATCATCAGGGCCATGGGCATACCTCACGAATGGCGTGTCACTCGGGTTTTAGATACCCGAGTGTTTTGCTCAACAATATCGATAGCTAGGTAGTGTAGTGCTTACGCAGCGCCTCTGCGACCTGCGGGTGCACCAGGGGGGAAATATCGCCGCCCAGCTTGGCGATTTCCCGCACGATGGTCGAGGAGATATAGGAGTTTTCCACTGCCGGGGTAAGAAACACGCTCTCAAGCTCAGGATTTTGAGCGCGGTTCATATTGGCCAGCTGCAGCTCGTACTCAAAATCGGAGACCGCTCGCAGGCCGCGCAGAATAATCGTCGCGCCCTGTTCGTGCATCATGCTAGTGAGCAGCGTCGAGAAGCCAATCACGCTGACATTCGGCAGCGATGCGCACACCGACTGGGCCAGCGCAATTCGAGTATCCAAATCCAGGCTTGGGTGTTTGCCGGGGCTGGCTGCCACGGCAATCACCACTTTGTCGAACATCCGCGCGCCGCGCTCAATCAGGTCGAAGTGGCCGTTGGTGATCGGGTCGAACGTGCCAGGATAGACAGCGATCTTTTCGCGATGCGCGCTCATGACGGCGTCCCCTCATCCAGTGAACCAAACGGATTATCGGCGACCAGCGAAACCGCGTGGTCATAGCCGGGAATGTGGATACGGTCTGCGTGAATCTCAAGCTCTGGGCCTTCCAGCACCGCTTCGCCAAACTGGTAGCGGGGGGCGTAGCGCCCGCGATCGGCCTCAGCGAGATAGGCAGCGGCGTTAGCGCGTACCGCTTCGCGGCGACCTTTCCACGCTTCTATCGCGGCGCTGCCGTGGCGCTTGGTGAGTAGACGCTCGGTCACCTCTGGCGAGAGCACCACGCCGGTGGCGTTATTACCGCCAAAGCCTTTGGCGTTGATAAAGGCAGCATCGGCGGTAAATGCTTGAGGAGTCGTGAAAAAGCGCAGCCGCTCGGCGTAGACGTCATCGGCCACCGCATCCAGCGTGGGGATACCCGGCAGCAAACCGTGGGCGAAGCTGCCCAGGGCGCTGGCCAGCTGATCACCTGCCGCTGACCCTTGGGAGTGGCCGATGAACGCTTTAATGGCCACCACCGGCCACTGCTTGATGCCGTTCGCGCGGGCGATTTCATCGAATACGTGGGATTCGGTGGTGCGGTTTTTCGGCGTGCTGGTGCCGTGAGCGTGGAGGAAAGTACGCTCTTTCAGCGCGGTTTCTCCCAGTATGTCTTTAACCAGCGCGGCGGCTTTACCCAGGGTGATGTAGTTGCCGATGCCCGGCGCGGAGATAGAGCGCTTATAGCCGTCGGCATTGACAAACACATCGGGCACCGCGCCGAGAATATCGGCCCCTAGCTCTAGGGCAAGGCTGTCGTCCATCAGCAGCAGGAACTGGCTCGCTTCTGCCATGGTGAACCCGCAGTTGCGGGCAAACGGACGGCAGGCGCGCTGATAATCAGCGTCGGTCAGCAGCTCCAGGGCATCCAGCGCTTTTAGGCTGGCGTCATCGGCCAGCGCGCCCATGGCACGGAAGCCTTCGATAATTTCCGGGGTAATCGGCGCATCGGCGGTGCCCACCATCACCACCCGGCGACGGCCTGCGCGGATATCGTCAATGCCCAGGCGCAGGTTGTAGAGGAAGCTGGCGCAGGCGCCTAGCGCTGCGCCGGTGCCGCCTACGCTGCCGAGTACATAGGCATTGAGGAAGTCAGCGGGCATCTGTCCATAGCCCAGCGGCATCTGCTTGGAGGTGGCGCGCTGGCCGGTCACCAAGCTTTTCAATAAGCCGCCCCAGCCCTGGTCATCGAGCTGGCCAATCGAGTTGCCCGCGTACACAGCGATATGGTCGGGGTTGAGCTGCTGGCGCAGGGTTTCCCAAGAGAGGCCGCTGGCGCCCAAGCAGTCGCTGGCGCCAAACACCGCCATGGAGAGCCCGCGAGGATGGTGCACGCTGCGGTAAAGGCTGGCTGGGTCAAAGCCGCTCGGCAGTTGCGCGGCAGCCCGCACTTTAGGCTCTTGGGCGTCCGGTAGCAGCACGTCGAAGATGCCCGCAGGAATAGTCACCTCGACTTCACGGGTATCGATTTCGCGCACCTGCCACCCATCGGGCAACTGGTCGGGTAGCTGGCGGCGGCGCAGTGTCACGCGCAGCGGCTCTGCCAGCGCCAGATCGGCTCGTCGGTTTGCCGGCAGGCCAGGGGCGAGAAAGCGCAGGTCTTCATTGCGGCGAATCAGCGTGTGGTTAAGCACCTGATCGCGCAGCATCTGGGCAGGGGCGTCAATGGGCTGCCCTGCGCTGTCGTGCCATCCGTTGTCGGAGTGCTCGGCAAGGCGCATAAGCGCTGCCAAGCTTTCCACGGTTTGGCGCTGCTGGTCAGCAGGAAGAGCATCAAGCACGGTGCGGCGGAAGGCCTGATGGCCCGAGGTTCTGCCGGCGGGATTGATGCCGCCCATGCCGACAATCACCGGTAAGTGTGACAAGCCGGGTTCCTCGTGGTGCGGTGGTTTTTAATAACGGTTATTGTCAGACCGTGTCGAAAACCTTAACCGATCTGAGCTTAATAGTGAGCTTACAAAAAGGCTCGGGCGTGATCATAGCACCGGGCGTGCAACGGCGTCATGCCGAGTGCGCGGGAGACTGATAGAATCACGCTTTTTTTAACCCAGGGGATGGCATGCAGCACACCTCACGGCCAGTGATTTCCAATCAGCCAGGTCCGCATCACGATGTGGCGCGCCGAGTAGCGCGCGCGTTAGCGCATCCGCTGCGCAAACCCATTGCTGACCACACGCGCCGAGCGTTTGAGCAGGCCGATGCGTGGCGCCAGCAGCACTCTGCACCGTTGATTCTCGACGCAGGTTGCGGAGTAGGACTATCGACCCGGCGGATAGCCATACAGTTCCCCCACCACAGCGTGATTGGCGTTGACCGAAGTGAGGATCGTCTGGGCCGGGAGCACGGTGAGCTGCCGGAAAACGCCCTGCTGGTGCGTGCCGATCTGGTCGATTTCTGGCGACTGGCCCTGGAAGCAGGCTGGACGCCCGAGCGCCACTACCTGCTGTATCCCAACCCTTATCCTAAATCAGCACACTTGAAAATGCGCTGGCATGGCCATCCGGTTTTCCCCACACTGTTAGCCCTGCGCGGGCGGCTCGAGCTGCGTTCGAACTGGCAGCTCTATGTGGAAGAGTTTGCCCAGGCCGTGGAGGTCGTCACCGGCCAAAAGGCAAGCGTTGCCCCGTTGCACCCTAATGGTGACTATCTCACCCCGTTTGAAGCCAAATATGACCAAAGTGGCCAAACACTTTGGCGTTTGTGCATCGACCTGGAGCGCCCATGACATTTGTTTATTTGATTCTCGCGATTGTGGCAGAGGTGATTGCCACCAGTGCGTTAAAAGCCTCTGTGGGTTTTACTCGGCCACTGCCGAGCCTGCTGGTCGTTGGAGGCTACGGGGTGGCGTTCTATTTATTGAGCTTGGTACTACGTACGCTGCCGGTAGGGATTACCTACGCCATTTGGGCGGGCTTAGGTATTGTCTTGGTCACCCTGGTCGGGATTGTCGTCTTTGGTGAAAAGCCCGACCTGCCTGCGGTGTTTGGCATCAGCCTGATTGTGGCCGGGGTGGTCACTCTGCAGGTCTTCTCTAAAATGAATGTGCATTGAGGTAGCTCAAAGTGACGTGTTTTCGCAACTTCTCCACGCGCTGGCTGCGCAACGGTATCGTCGCGGGGGTAACGACCGCTGCGCTGTGCGCCAGCTCGGTGCTCTGGGCCGACTTCACCCGGCTGAGTCAGTTAGAAGCAAAAGGGTTTTCGGTCAGCGCTGAAGCGCGCCTGTTAGATGCCGATAGCGGTAGTAACCCACTGCTGGGTAGCCTAAATCCAGAGCGGCAGCTCTCACCCGCCTCGGTCACGAAAGCTTACATGTCTGCGGCACTGCTAAACCGCTTTGGTCCTCAACATCGCTTCACCAGCCAACTCGTCAGTACCGGCCAAGTACAGGATGGCGTGCTGCGTGGCGATCTGGTCTTTGAAGGCGGCGGTGACCCAGGTTTGACGACGGAAGACCTGTGGCGGCTCGTCCAGCGCCTGCAGCTTGCCGGGGTAACGCACGTTGACGGGGCGCTGGTGGTCAGCCAGTGGCGCTTTGGCCCAGTGGAGTGCATCACCACTGATCGCTGCAACGCGCGTACCCGAGTCACCAACGCCTATAGTGCGCCGCTAACCTCGGCAGGCGTCAATTTTGGTACGTGGTGTGTCAATGTGGCGCCTGCGGCAACCCCCGGCGAGCCTGCGCGGGTAGGGCTATGTGATAGCCAGGCGCCGCTGGTGGCCATTGATAATCAGGTGGTAACGCGCCCGGCGAACAGTGGCACGGAGATTAGCGCCGAGCGCATCACCGATGAGCGTGGCGATGTGATGCGTTTGACGGGGCAAATTTCTACTAATGCAGCCGCGCGGGATGTTTACCGTGGTGCCGGAGATGCGGCTGAAAAAACCGCCCAGGTACTGTTAAGCATGCTCAATCAGGCGGGCGTTAGCGTGCGTGACCCGTGGCGGGTAAGCTCAACCCAGCCGCCAAGCAGCGCCCAGCGCCTTGCCGCAGTGGATAGCCAGCCGCTCCAGGAGCTGTTACTGCGCACCATGAACTACTCCAATAACTATATGGCCGACGTGCTGGCGCTGAACTTGGTGGAAACACCCCAAGCGCAGCTGCGTCAGGCAGGGCAGGCCATTGAAGCTTATGTGCAGCGTCTTCCAGGTCATGGCCCCGTGGCGCTGCACAGCGGTAGTGGTTTAACCACCGATAACCGCACCTCGGCCCACGGTGTCAACGTCATGCTGGAGGACATGTTCCGCCAAAGCGCGCTGTTCCCAAGCTTTGTGGCCTCTTTCCAGTCGCCCGCCAATGGCGTGATGCGCTTTATCCGTCGTGGCTCTCCAACGTTCCAAAATAACGTCATGCTAAAAACCGGCACGCTCAACCAGCCGTTTGCCGTACGCGCCGCGGCGGGCTATTTCCGCACGGCCCAAGGGCGCTGGGGGGTGTTTAGTGTGTTAGTGAACGGTAGCGGCAGTACCCCCTATCTCAGCTGGCCCGAGGTGCTTGACCCACTGTCGTTAGATTTAGATGCAATGATTTTAGCTAATTAATTAAACGCTTAGGTGAGGCAACGGGCATGAAGCCACGTCACACGGGGTTAACCCATTTACTGCACTCCACGCGCTACTCCTGGAAAGGCCTGAAGGCGGCGTTTCGTAATGAGTCTGCCTTTCGTCAGGAGTTGGCGATTACTGCCGTGCTGCTGCCATTTGCCTGGTGGATTGGCGAAGGCCCATTAAGCTGGCTGCTGCTGGTCGGCAGTCTGTTTCTCGTGCTGATTGTCGAGCTGCTCAACAGCGCCATCGAAAACGTGGTCGACCGTATCGGCACCGAACACCATGAGCTGTCAGGGCGTGCCAAGGACATCGGCTCGGCCGCGGTGATGCTGTCGCTGATGATGGCGGGGCTGACCTGGGGGCTGTTAGGCTGGGAAAAATGGATGGGCTAGTTGGCCTAGAATGGCGTTGAGAATCATAACAATCGCTTGGCAAAGAGGTGCTTATGCAGACCAATGATGCGTTATTCCCCACGACAACGCTTCCCAAAGCGCTTGCACCTGCTGCCGAACAGGCACAGCAGCGCCTCAGCGAGGCCCTAAGCCAGGCGGATAATATCGCCTCAATGACCAAGCAGCCGCTGCCCTCCAGTAGTTGGGAGGCGCTCGCTCCTGCCCGCCGGGAAGCGCTGGCTCGAGTGGTCACTATCTCCACCTTCGCCCTTGATACGTTGGCGCGCTTTCCCCACTGGCTGGCCGAGCTGGATGCGGCAGGGGAGTTGGATAGCGCGCCCAGCAAAGAAGCGCTGACTCAGTGGTTGGATGATGCTCTGGAGAGCGCCGAGGACGAAGATGCCCTGCACCGGGCGCTGCGCCGTTTTCGTCGAGCGCGCATGCTGGGCATTGTTTGGCGCGATCTAAATCGCCTCGACGGTGCCACCATGTGGGATACCGCCCGATCGGTCTCTTGGCTGGCGGAAGTATGCACCGAAGCGGCGCTTGGCTGGCTGGAGCGTTTTTATGCATCCCGCTGGGGGACACCTGCCGCTCGCAGTGATGGTGAGCCTCAGCGGCTGGTGGTACTGGGAATGGGTAAGTTGGGCGCGGGGGAGCTCAACCTCTCGTCGGATATCGATCTGATTTTTGCCTTCCCTGAAAAGGGCGAGACTGAAGGTGGTCGCAAACCGCTAGAGCATCAAGAGTACTTTACCAAGCTTGGCCAGCGCCTGATCGCCGCCCTGGATGCCATGACGGCGGATGGTTTTGTGTTCCGCGTAGATATGCGCTTGCGCCCGCTGGGCGATGGCGGCCCGCTGGTAGGCAGCTTTTCGATGCTCTCCAGCTATTATCAAGACCAAGGCCGTGAGTGGGAGCGCTACGCCATGCTGAAGGCGCGGCCTGTGGCGGGGGATATCGACGCGGGCCAAGAGCTGCTGGCTAGCCTACGGCCGTTTGTGTATCGCCGCTATCTGGATTTTGGGGCCATTGAGTCGCTGCGCGAGCTGAAGGCGATGATCAATCGCGAAGTGAAACGCAAAGGCATGCAGAGCAACATCAAGCTGGGGCCGGGGGGCATCCGCGAGGTGGAGTTCGTGGTGCAGGCGTTTCAGCTGATTCGCGGCGGGCGTGATACTGAGCTGCAGGTCACCTCGCTGCAAACAGCGCTCAAGCGCTTGCCCGAGCTTGGGCTGCTGCCTCAAGCCGTGGTGGACGAGCTACTGCCGGATTACGCCTTCCTGCGCGATGTGGAGCACGCCCTTCAAGCGCTGGAAGATCGCCAAACCCAAATGCTGCCCACCGATGATGAGGACCGCGAGCGCGTCGCTTTCGCCATGGGGCACGAGGATTGGCCCGGGCTTATCGCCCAGCTAGATGAGGTCCGCGAGCGGGTGCGCCAGCACTTCGACGCGGTGATCGCCGACCCTGAAGAAGAGGCCGATGAAGAGCAAAGCGACGCCAGCCTCTCCCAGTGGCGGCTATTGTGGCGCGGTGAACTTGAAGAGGATGAGGCTCAGGCCCTTCTCAGCGAAGCGGGCTTTAACGAATCGGAAAAAGCCCTCAAACGATTAAAAAGCCTGTACCACTCGCGTGCTGTGCAGAGCATGCAGCGTATTGGTTTTGAGCGCTTGGATGCTCTGATGCCGCTGCTACTGGCTGCCGTGGCGCAGAGCGATACGCCGGACACGGCCCTGGCTCGGGTGCAGCCGTTGATCGAGGCGGTGCTACGACGCACCGCCTATCTGGCGCTGCTGCGCGAAAATCCGCATACCCTTGAGCATTTGATGCGGCTATGTTCGGCGAGCCCTTGGATTGCTGAACAGTTGGCACGCTACCCCATCCTGCTGGATGAGTTGTTAACCCCCGATACGCTCTACACGCCCGCCGATAAATCGCGGCTTGCCGATGAGCTGCGTCAAACGCTCAACCGTTTACCCGAGGACGATGAAGAAGCGCAGCTAGAAGCACTGCGGGTGTTCAAGCATGCGCAGATGCTGCATGTGGCCGCCTCGGATGTGGCGGGTACGCGTCATCTGATGAAAGTAAGCGATTACTTAACCTATATCGCAGAAGTTATTTTAGACGCGGTGCTGGCGATGGCGTGGAAGCATGTCACCCGCAAGCACGGTGCGCCTGCGGGGTGTAACAACCGCGAACCTGCCTTTTTGATTATTGGTTACGGCAAGCTGGGCGGCATTGAGTTGGGCTACGGCTCTGACCTGGATCTGGTGTTCCTGCACGATAACGACGGTAAAGGCAGTACCGACGGCCCTCGGCCTTTGGATACGCCGGTGTTTTTCACTCGCCTGGGCCAGCGCATCATTCATCTGCTGACTGCGGTAACTCCGGCGGGTAGTCTGTATGAAGTGGACATGCGCCTTCGGCCGTCAGGGAATGCGGGGCTGCTCGTCACGTCGCTGGACGCGTTTGCCGAGTATCAGCATCAAAATGCCTGGACCTGGGAGCATCAGGCGCTGGTGCGGGCCAGAGTGGTGGCGGGCAGTGAGGCGCTGGCCGATAAGTTTGACGAGCTGCGTGGTTCGATTTTACGCCGCGAGCGCGACCCGCAGGCGCTGCGTGATGATGTGGTGAGCATGCGCCATAAAATGCGTGATCACTTGGGCACGAAAGGCGAGGGCGCCAAATCTGAGCGGGGCGATGGCGAAAATGCCAGCACAGATGCCACGTTTAGCTTGAAGCACGATGCAGGCGGCATGGTGGATATCGAGTTTCTCTGCCAGTACGCCGTGCTCGCGCTCTCCCATCAAACGCCCGCGCTGATCACCTATAGCGATAATATTCGCATTTTGGAAACTCTGGCCGAGAGCGGGCACATCACCCAAGTGGAGGCTGATCAGCTACGCGAGGCTTACCTGGCCTACCGCAGTCGTACTCACCGCGCGGCGTTGACCGGTGAAAAGGCGTTAGGGCAGGTTAAAGAGTTTGCGGAGCACCGTCAGATAGTGACCGCACTGTGGCAGCGTTTTCTGGAACCTTGATTGGCGGGCAGGGCGTTTTTCAGTAGCATCAGTAAAAAGCTAGCCTGATAACGACTGGCCTAAAACGGCTGCTCCCATATCAATCGTTTTAATCACAGCAGTTCCCATAACAGCAGTTCCAATAAAAACAAGGACGACACAATGCGCACTCCTTTTCCTGTGCGGCCTCGCAGCGAGGTGGCTGGTCAATGATCGGTCAAATTTTAGCCACGCTGCTGCCGGTGTTTTTGATTGCCGGTAGCGGTGCCGCCTACGGACGATTCCGCACTCCCGATATTCGCAGTTTAAACACCCTCAATATGGAGCTGTTTGTTCCACTGCTGGTGTTTGCCGTGCTAGCCGACCGCCAAGCGCCCCTGGCGGAGTACGCCTGGCTCGCCAGCGCTGCTGCG
Organism: Vreelandella sp. L-25; assembly: GCF_056857535.1. Lineage (NCBI taxonomy): Bacteria > Pseudomonadati > Pseudomonadota > Gammaproteobacteria > Oceanospirillales > Halomonadaceae > Vreelandella > Vreelandella sp. L-25. Next base: position 79,506 of record NZ_JBSXNH010000069.1, on the reverse strand, counting down.
CTGGTGGTGTTGGGGTCAGGGTTAGTGCTGTGGCCGGTGGTGAAGTGGCTTGGGTTAGACAGTAAGGTCTTCCTGCCGCCAATGATGTTCAATAACTCCGGCAATATGGGGGTGCCGCTGCTGGTGCTGGCTTTTGGGCCGGAAGCGCTGCCAGCGGCGGTGGTGGTGTTTATCGTGGAGATGCTGCTGCACTTTTCGGTGGGACTTTACATGCTAGACCCGCGTACTTCGCTGTGGCGGATGCTACGTATGCCGATTGTGGCTGCAAGCGTTGCGGGGCTATTGGTTAATGTGGGGGGGGTAGCGTTACCCGGCTGGCTGCTGGAAGCCATGCATATGCTGGGTGGTGTGTGCATTCCGCTAATGCTATTTGCGCTGGGCGTGCGCCTGCTGGAAATTGACTTTAGCGACTGGCGAACAGGGCTGCTGGGGGCGGTGCTTTGCCCGCTCTCTGGGCTGGTGATTGCGCTGCCGCTCATGTGGCTGCTGCCGCTGAATCCGTTGCAAACAGCCACCTTGTTAGTATTTGCCGCGTTGCCGCCAGCGGTATTGAATTACTTGGTCGCAGAGCAGTACAAGCTCGCCCCTCATAAGGTGGCGTCGTTAGTATTGATCGGTAACTTGGGAAGTTTGATCGTCATGCCACTAACGCTAGCGGCTGCCTTCGCCTGGATCCAGCCGCCGCCCTAACGGCGAGGCTCGTCCTTGACCTCGTAACTGCCTTCGAGCGCATCACGCTGCTCCATCGACTCCCTGCCAGCGTAGCTACCGCCAATGTCTTGAGCTTGGTCGGCGCGCATCTGCTCCATGCGTTTTTTCATCTTATGGCGCACAAACGGCATCATCGCCCAGCCAATCAGCAGGAAAAATAGCCCCAGCACAACGCCAACAATCATCAGTGCGCCAAACGCTAGCCACGTCAACAGCAGTTTCAAGCTGCCCATTAGCCCATTTGGCTGCGTTTGTGCAGCACGGGCGCGCCACTGGTTAGCAGCTTGCCAAGCGGCATTGCGTTGGTCGCGATTCATCTGTGGCATGAAAGCCTCCATCGTTCGTTTGCCACTATTGGAACATAGCGGAGCGAGCAAGTTCACTGCTTCTTTTTGAGAGTTGAAACTAATATATCAGTTGGTGCTAATTTTTCTGTATTAAGCGCTTAACATGCGATTGCTAGCCTCGGATGTTAGGATTTAATTGAGCGCACTAAAATGAAGAGCCGTGCTTTTATAAATCCACGCATTTATTAACCAGTATTTTCATTAACCAGGGTGGTGCTATGACAAATCATGGAGGGAAGTCGGTGTTTATCGCATCGGCAGTGATTATTTTCGGCTTAGTGATTGTGGGGGCCGCGTTTCCTGTCGCGTTTGGTAATGCTGCTGAGGCCGCCCTCACATCAATTACCGAGCTATTTGGCTGGTTCTATCTCTTCTCTGTATTTGGCTTTGTGGTGTTCCTGATTGGCCTGGCGCTCAGTAAATACGGCAAAGTACGTCTGGGACCCCAGGACAGTACGCCCAGCTACAGCTTTTTCTCATGGATCAGCATGCTATTGGCCGCAGGCTTTGGGGTAGGGCTGGTGTTTTACGGCATGGCAGAGCCCATGACGCACTACATTAACCCGCCTTACGGCGATGTCCCGGCAGAGAGCGAAGCGGCTGCACGCTACGCCATCCAGTACAGCTATTTTAATTGGGGAATTCACCAGTGGGCGGCATTCTCCGTGGTGGGTTTGATTATTGCTTACTTTCAGTTCCGTAAGGGGCAGGCGGGTTTGGTGTCTTCAGTGCTCTCGTCGGTCACGGCCAAGCACCCCCATGTGCGCCCCTACGCTTCCTGGTTAGATGTTTTTGCGGTGGTGGCTACCGTGATGGGGGTGGCGACATCACTAGGGCTTGGCGTATTACAAATGAATGGCGGTCTTAACGCGGTATTTGGCTTGCCGGAGAATGGGTTTTGGCAATTTGTCATTCTATTTGTGATGTTCTGCGCCTACATGGCATCTACTTGGTCTGGTTTGGATAAAGGCATTAAGCGCCTGTCTAACTTAAATATGGCGCTGTGTATCGGTTTGATGCTCTACGTGCTGTTCACCGGCCCGACCATTGCTATTTTGGAAACGATTACGCTAGGCATTGGCGACTATCTGCAGAATTTTATTGGCATGAGCCTGCGCATTTCACCCTATAGCGACAACCAGTGGGCTAGTAGCTGGACCATCTTCTACTGGGCTTGGGTGATTGCCTGGTCGCCCTTTGTGGGCACCTTTGTGGCACGTGTGTCTCGCGGGCGCACTATTAAAGAGTACGTATTTGGGGTGCTCTTTGTGCCGCCGCTTTTGGCGTGCTTGTGGATCGGCGTATTTGGTGGTGCAGCGCTTAACCTGGAGCTGAACGGCACCGATGTAGGCCTGGCTGCGGCCACCGAAGCAAACATCACCGTCGCCCTGTTTGAGATGTTTGATTTGATGCCGTTCTCGGGCGTGCTCTCCGTGTTGGCCATGCTGCTAATTTTTATTTTCCTGGTGACCTCAGCAGACTCCGCTTCGTATATTGTGGCGCAGATGACGGATAATGGTTCTATCAATCCACCACTCTATAAACGCGTGGTATGGGGCGTGCTGATCGCGGCGATTTGCCTTACGCTTATCGTGGCGGGTGGCCTTTCTGGCCTGCAGTCAGCGGCCGTGCTGTCAGCGCTGCCGTTTACCTTTATTCTGTATATGATGGTGATTGTGCTGGTACGCGAGCTGCGTGCGGATCGTAAAGCGATGCTGACCCAGCTCTACCGTCGCCACGGTGAGACCCCCGTGGGTGCTGATGCCTTTGAGGCGGAGCAGTTAGGGGAAGAGGAGCGTCTGCGCCGTGCGCCCAGCGTGGTCAATCGGCGTATTAATAGCTAAACAACGGCTTCGATAGAGGAAGCACCTATGGAAACTGCGTGCTAATGGCTCGACAGGGACGTCACGGGGCAACGCGAAGGCAGCCAAAAGGGGCTGCCTTCGACCGTTGGTTAGATCGGGTGGTCACCGTTGCGGTAGTCACTGCGATGGTGGTCGGCTTGTCAGCGGTCATTGCCCACTGGTTGCTGTGACGCTGTGACGTAGAGCCGATGGATGCCTACAACGCCCGATTACGCCGGGCGTTCGTGTATCTCGATGCGGTTCCTGCCGCGTCGTTTGGCATGGTAGAGCTGTTGATCTGCTTTGTTGAGCAGGTCATCAGGGCTAAGCGGCTGCTCAGGTGTTGTGGTGGCAATGCCCATGCTAGCCGTTAGGTGCGAATGAGTGCTGGAGTAGGCATGGGGAATAGCCAGTGACAGAATGGCTTGGCGCAGGCAGTTGGCAATATTCATCGCCTCATTGGCATCTTTGCCAGGCAGTACACAGATAAAGCGGTGCGTAATAAAAGGTGAATAAGTACTCAATGGCGAGCTCCAGCTCCTTGGCAAGATACTCCCCTGTGGCCCTCCCCGTCACAATCACATCAAGCAAGCCTGCGGATAAACGTGCCATGTTTTCCCGCTCAGTGGGCGCTCGCAACACGTTAATGCCTTTGCTCGCAACGTAATCTCCCACGGCATCCTCGCGGAAACTACCGACTTTCCATTCGTGTAACTCGCTAAGCTGCGTCAGCTCAAGCTGCCGTTCGGCGAGGCCAAAAGCAGACCATTCGTTAATTACAAGTGGCCCTACCCAGTGAAACTGCCGTTCTCTTTCAGCCGTACGGGTAGTGGAGTAGACGCAGTGATAGTCACGTAGCCTTGCTTCGGTGTAGGAACGTGCCCAGGGAAGTATCCGGAAGTTAGGTTTTGTACGCAAAGCCTTATCTGCTAATTTTACCTAGCAAAGTTAGAGTAACTTTGTATTTCTGTCACCTCTATTCTGTTAACGCTGTCTATAGCCGTGCGATGCGGCTAACTGATAGTCTTAGAACTCTTTTTAAGCGAGTGCTGATATGCCGTCTGCAACTGCTACGCCTGCCTCGTCCCCCTACGCTACGCGGCGCGAAATTTTCGGCTGGGCAATGTTTGATTTTGCCAATCAAGCCTACACGCTCCTCATTATTACCGTGGTATTTGGTGAGCTATTTACCACGGTGATTGTCGGTGAGCGGAACGATGGCTACCGCTTAGCGAACTTTTTATGGAGCTTGGCCTTAGCCATCAGTTATTTACTGGTGGTGATCAGCGCTCCCCTGTGTGGCGCCATCATGGATTACCGTGCTGAAAAAAAGCGCTTTCTTCTGTTTAGCTACATGGCGACGGTGGCAACCACGGCCATGCTCTATTTTGTTGAACCTGGTTATGTAGTGCTAGGCCTCGTGTTGATCGTACTTTCCAACTACGCCTACTCCATGGGAGAGTCATTTATTGCCGCTTTTCTGCCAGAGTTAGGGCCGCCGGGTGCGCTGGGTAAAATTTCCGGCTTTGGTTGGGCATTGGGCTATATTGGCGGCCTATTGGCCGCAGGGTTTACGCTGATTGTGCTAGGAGAGGCAACGGCTGACAATTTTGAGCGTATTCGCTGGGTAGGACCTTTTGCAGCAGGGTTCTTTTTAGTGGCGGCGATTCCCACTTTTTTATGGCTGAAAGAGCGCGGTGTACCTAAACCCCATGGCGTTTCTTATCGGCAAATTGCCCAGCAGCGGATTTTGGGTACTTTTCATGAGCTGCGCTACTTCAAAGACTTAAGCGTTTTCTTAGTGTCACTTCTATTTTCGATGGCAGGCGTTTACATCATTATCGCCTTTGCTTTTATCTACGGGGCCCAGGTGATTGGCTGGGATGAGAGCGTGCGCAATATCATGTTTATTATTGTGCAGGTCACCGCTGCTGCGGGAGCCATCGGATTTGGGTTTTTACAAGATAAACTGGGCGCTAAACACACTTATCAAATGACACTTGCTCTCTGGGTTGCGGCTATTGTCGCGATCTGGGCAACGCCGGCGTTAACCGAGTGGCTCAATCAGCAGTTTGGGTGGCAGTGGCAGGCACAGCACTTGTTTTTAGTGGTCGGCTGCTTAGCCGGGTTGAGTTTAGGCTCTAGCCAGTCGGCCAGCCGCGCGCTGGTGGGTGTCTTTTCACCGCTGGAAAAATCAGCGGAGTTTTTTGGCTTCTGGGGCTTGGCAAACAAACTGGCGGGGGTGCTGGGCATCGTCATGTTAGGGGTGTTGCAAACGCTGATTGGCCTTCAAGCGTCTATTCTTTTATGTGTTGGGCTATTTATTGCAGCGATGCTAATTTGCGTAGGCGTCAATGAGCGCCGTGGCCGTGAGGCGGCAGTGGCCTGGAAAAGTTCTTGATGCCGTGAGGTGAATAATGGCAAGACACAGGCCACAGCAGGGCGGCATTGTGATGATGCTGCTATTTTGGGTGCTGTTAATGGCGGTAGGAACGTGGTGGATTCAGGGCGGTCTTGAGGACATGCTGCACCCTAACGTGAACATCATGAATACCTCCCCAGACAATGGCCCGGTAACACTAAAGCGTAACCGAGCAGGCCATTTTGAAGCACCGGGTCAGATCAACGGTGAGCCTGTGACGTTTTTGTTGGATACAGGCGCCACTTATGTAGCGGTGCCTAGTGAGCTAGCTAAAAGGCTAAGCTTAGCGCCAGGGCGTCGTGCTTGGTTTAACACCGCCAATGGCCGTGTCGAGGGTAATCTGACTCAGCTAGATGAAGTAGTGCTGGGCGGTATTCAGATGAACAACGTGCAGGGCTCTATCAGCCCCGGCATGGAGCGCGATACGGTGCTGCTAGGGATGAGCTTTTTAAACCAGCTAGCGATTGAGATTCGCGGCGGGGAGATGGTGCTGCGCTTGCCAGAGCCTTAGGGCGACTTGTGCGCACTGCAGTCATGTGCTTAGCTGAAGACTCATGGATGCCAACACGCTAAGGAGTTGCTATGGGTATTGAAGTCGGTGGTTTGCTCGGTCTTATTTGGCTCATCATTGTGGTATGGGCCATCGTTAAAGTGGCAAAAAGCTCGGCTAGCGGGCTTGCCAAATTGCTATGGATTATCGCGCTACTGGTGTTTCCCCTGGTGGGGTTGATTGCTTGGTTCCTGTTCGGCCCCAAGGGATAGCCATCTTAACCATGAAGGCGTACATGAAGGCGTATTAAAAAGGCAGGCCTCGACAGGCCTGCCTTTTTCTTTATCTGCGCATCGTTAATCGAGCGAATTGTTGCTTTCGCTGGGCGGCGCTTTGTAGTGCCCGGGAATTTTTAACTTCTCTCCGTTGGGCAGGTCGCGCACTTGCGTTGGTACATAGACACGCTTAATGACACTTTTGGCTTTGCCATCTCCCATGGCGATCTCCTCCTGTCCGATTGTCGACAGTTCGCCACCTCACATTAGCGCTTGGTGGTGGAAGAATCAAGTTGCTCAAGACGCCCTCTAACTAGGATGCATACGCAACGCTAATCAAGGGGCAGGCGTTTGCAAGGTTTTAAGGTATCCTGGAAGCTATCCACAACCTGCTTTTGCACAGGGTGAGCGGGTGATAATACAAACTGCCTAAGCGGAGTGAAGAAAAAGGATGGTAGATCATTTGGAACAGCAGTTTCAAGCACTTGGGGCGCAGGAATCGGTAACTCCCGACTACCCTGACCAGGACCATGTGCTGATTATTGAAGATGATCAGCGCTTGGCCGAGCTCACCCGCGATTATCTGGAAGCAAACGGCTTTCAGGTGACGCTAGAAGCGGATGGTGCCAAAGGCGTAGATCGTATTTTAACGCTGCAGCCGGACCTGGTGATTTTGGATCTGATGCTACCCGGTGAAGATGGTTTGGCCATTTGCCGCCGCGTGCGGCCCAACTTTGCTGGCCCCATTATGATGCTGACTGCCCACACCGATGACCTTGATCAAGTGCTCGGGCTAGAAATGGGCGCGGATGACTATGTGCCCAAACCGGTGCAGCCCCGCGTGCTGCTAGCCCGTATGCGTGCGCTTCTGCGTCGCGCGGATGCGCCAGCCCCCGATGGTGAAATGCGCCTTAAGTTTGAGAACCTGGAGATTGATAACGCCACGCGGGAAGCCTGGCTCTCCGGTGAGCGTATCGACCTGACCAGCGCAGAATTCGACCTGCTGTGGCTGCTAGCGCGTAATGCTGGCCGTGTGCTGACCCGCGAAGAGATTTTCAGCGACTTGCGAGGCATTAAATACGACGGCCAAGACCGCTCTATTGATGTGCGCGTATCGCGTATTCGCCCAAAAATTGGCGACGACCCTAACCAGCCGCACCGCATTAAAACCGTGCGCAGTAAAGGCTATCTGTTTGTTAAAGACAGTTAAACAAGAGAGGTCGCCTAATGCGGCGAGTGCTTAGCCACGGCTCGTTTTTACGCTTCTACCTACTGCTGGGCCTAGCGCTGTGCGTGGTGTTTTTTATTGCGCTAGGGGGGCGTTCTTTTATAGAGCAGGTGCGCCGGGAAGATTATCGCGAACAGCTCGCCGCGCTGCCTATGTCATTAATGACACAGCAGCTTGCCAGCGTGCCCATAGATGAGCGTGAAACGCTGTTAGGCGATTTTTCCGAGCAGCTAGGCATGCAGCTGGTGCTGCGCGACATGAACGACGCCCAGTTAGGCTATTTCGAGCGGTCGCGAATTGAGCGGGGCGCGGTGTTAGTGGCAGAAGAGCCTTGGCAACTGCGCCAGCGGCTGCCCACGGCTAACACCAGCGGGGAGCTATGGGTGCTGGAAGCCACGTTTGATGCTTGGAGCGAGCGCCAGTGGCAGGGCAGCATGGTGTTGTTGGGGGAATGGCTGGCCGCCATGCCAGAGGAAGAGCGGCTAGCGGCGCTGGCCGAGCTACGCCCCGGCAGTTGGCCGTTGAGCCTGCTCAACGCACTTCCCGATGACTTGACCACCGAACAGCAGTTTCAGCTAACGCTCGGGGGTGTGATAACCCGGCTAGTGACAGACAAGCTATCGATTACGCTACTTTATCAATTGCCTAACGCCTCGGGAGGGGCCGACCAGTGGCTTCAGGCTGGGCCTATTTCCCGAGGCGATACGTTGCCGCTCAATTTGCACTTGCCGCTGCTCGTGGCGCTGATGGTCGTGCTAAGCCTGATCATTTATCTGATTATGCGCAGCATCGAGTCGCGCATGGCGCGGCTCGAGCTGGCGGCAACCCGTATTGCCAGTGGCCGGTTGGAAACCCGCGTCAAAGTGGAAAGCGGCGACTTTCTGGGGCGCTTGGGGATGGCCTTTAATGGCATGGCGAACCAAGTGCAGAGCCTACTGCGGGGTCAGCAAGAGATGATTCGCGCTGTCTCCCACGAGCTACGCACTCCGGTGGCACGCATCCGCTTTGCGGTGCAGATGGTCGAGGACATGACCGATCAACCCGCCATTCAGCGTCAGCTCCAGGGTATTGATGCAGATATTGCTGAATTGGATGAGTTAGTGGACGAAATTTTGACCTATGCGCGCCTAGGTGGCGAAACGGTCAATGGCGCAGAGCTGGAAATGGCGTTGGTGGAGTGCCGGTCTATGGCGGAGCGGGTGATTGATACGCTAGCACCGCTGCACAGCGGGCAGACCTTAACCCTGGCGCCGGGGCCTGATATTGAGCTGTTGGCAGAGCCGCGCTACCTGCAGCGGGCACTACAAAACCTAGTGGGCAATGCTTGCCGCTACGGCAAATCTCAAGTGGTGATTCGCCTGTGGGATGAGCCGTGCTTAGTGCGTATAGATGTAGAAGATGACGGCCCAGGCATTCCCTTCGATGCCCGAGCCGATATCTTCAAACCCTTTGCGCGCCTGGACGATAGCCGCGCCCGCAGTTCTGGTGGCTACGGCCTTGGTCTCTCGATTGTGCAAAAAATCATGGCAGGCCACGGTGGTAGCGTCACCGTAGATAGCAGCCCTGCGCTGGGCGGCGCACGCTTTACGCTGCTGATTCCTCGTCGCGATTCGCCGGTTTAATTCCTGACAGCACCGCAAAGGAGGTCTCCTTGGCGGTACGCAAAAAGTCCTGCATCCACGGCGCTTCCGCCGACTCCTCACGAATAGCGGCATAGAGCGTGCTCCAGATGCCGTGCTCGCCTAGCTTCACCGCGCTGACGTAGTCGCGCTCTAAATACTCCGTGAGCGCCCAGTTGGGCAGCGCACATACGCCGCGGCCACTGGCCACCAGCTGCATCATCATAATCGTCAGCTCTGCGGTGCGAATCTCTTTAGGGCGCACGTTGGCTGGGGCCAAAAATTGGGTGAAGACATCCAGGCGCGACTGCTCCACTGGGTAGGTGATCAGTGTCTCCTCGGCCAGCGCGCTAGGCTCAATATAGGGTTGGCCCGCAAAGCTGTGTTGCCGGGCAACCGCTAGCAGCCCCTCATAGCGAAACAGCGGCACGTAGTGAACGCCTTCCAGCGGCTGAGGGTCGGCGGTAATGACTAAATCCAGCTGCTCACGGGCCAAGGCAGGCAGCGGGTCGAAATGGTGCCCGCTGGGAATATCGATCTCCACTTCCGGCCAGTGGTCGCGGAAGTAATCCACCGTGGGCATGAGCCACTGAAAGCAGCTATGGCACTCGATGGCCATGTGGAGCCGCCCCTGCTCGGTGCCCGCTAATCGGGCCAGGTCCCGCTCCGCTTTGCGAACTTCCGGCAAAATCTCATCGGCCAGCGCCAGTAGCCGAAGCCCTGCCCGCGTGAATTCTACCGGACGGGTCTTGCGCACAAACAGCGCGCTATCCACGCGACTTTCTAGATCTTTCAATTGGTGTGAGAGGGCCGACTGCGTTAAGTGCACCCGCTCAGCGGCTTCTACCAGCGAGCCAGTTTCGCGTAGGGCCAGCAGCGTGCGCAAATGGCGTAATTCAATCATTGTGAGTGTTTTTCATGTTTGATATTAAAATCTTTAGTTTGATTCACGTTTATGCGGCACTCAAACTGTGTGAAATCATTCACGTTGGAAGGAATCATCATGACAGTTTCTCATATTCTCGGCTATCCCCGCATTGGCGCTCAGCGCGAACTGAAAAAAGTCACTGAAGCTTACTGGAAGGGCGACGTTAGCCGTGACGAACTAGAAGCCGTTGGCCAAGCGCTACGGCTTGCCCACTGGCAAACCCAGCAAGCCGCGGGCTTGGATATGGTCAGCGTGGGTGATTTCGCATTTTATGACCAAGTGCTAAACGTTTCCGTAATGCTGGGCGCGGTGCCTAGCCGCTTTCAAGCCCAAGACGAGGTAAACGCAGGCCACGTCGACCTGGACACCGCCTTTCGCATGGCCCGTGGCCGCGCGCCAAGCGGTACCCCGGCGGCCGCCTGCGAGATGACTAAATATTTTGATACCAATTACCACTACCTAGTGCCTGAGCTTCATCCAGGGCAGACATTTACCTTAGCCTCTACGCGGCTGTTTGACGAGGTAGATGAAGCTCTAAAAGCGGGCTTTACGCCTAAAGTAACGCTGACCGGGCCGCTGACATGGCTATGGCTAGGCAAAACCAAGGGCAGTGAGTTTGACCGTCTTGAGCTTCTTGATAGCGTACTGGATGTTTACAGCGAGACGCTTTCCCGCCTAGCGACTCAGGGTATTGAGTGGGTGCAGCTAGACGAGCCTGCGCTGGTACAGGATTTGCCACTGGCCTGGCAGCAGGCCTACGAGCGTGCTTACCATCGCCTGCAGTCGGCCCCGCTGAAGCTGCTGGTGGCCACTTACTTCGGCGCGCTGGGCGACAATCTTTCGCTCACCACGCGGCTACCGGTAGAGGGCCTACATATTGATGCCGTGCGTGCTCCTGAGCAGGTGGAGAGCGTGATTGATCGGTTAAGCCCGCATCAGGTGCTCTCGGTAGGTTTAGTGGATGGTCGGAATATCTGGCGGGCCGATTTGGCAGCACTGCGTGAGCGCCTGCTGCCGCTGAAAGTGCGGTTGGGCCAGCGGCTGTGGCTCGCGCCTAGCTGCTCGCTGCTTCACGTGCCGGTCGACCTGCGTCAAGAGACCGAGCTGGACGCTGAGCTGGTGAACTGGCTGGCGTTTGCTCGCCAGAAGCTGGATGAAGTGGTCACGCTGGCGCGACTGATTGATAACCGTGCTACGCCGGAAGACGAGCAGCGTTTGAGCGAGGCAACCCGCGCCTTGGATACGCGCCGGGAGTCGACGCGTATTCACCAGCCTGCGGTGAGCGAGCGGCTAGCCGCTATCACGTCTCAGGATAGTCAGCGTCAATCGCCCTATGCCCAGCGTGTGCAGGCCCAGCGCAGGCTGCTGGCACTGCCGCTGTTCCCCACCACCACGATTGGCTCGTTCCCACAGACGGATGCCATTCGTGCCGCACGTCGTGCTTTCAAGGCCGGTGAGCTAAGCCAAGCGAACTACGAAGCGCGGATGCGCGAAGAGATCGCCTACGCGGTGGAACGCCAGGAAGCGCTTGGCTTGGACGTACTGGTGCACGGCGAAGCCGAACGTAACGATATGGTGGAGTACTTTGGCGAGCAGCTCGACGGTTTTGCGTTTACCCGCTTTGGCTGGGTGCAGAGCTATGGCTCCCGCTGTGTGAAACCGCCGATTATCTTTGGTGACGTGACCCGCCCCACGGCGATGACCGTACGCTGGAGCGAGTACGCCCAATCGCTGACCGAAAAGCCGATGAAAGGCATGCTCACCGGGCCGGTGACGATCTTACAGTGGTCGTTTGTGCGTGACGACCAGCCCCGCGCCACCACCTGCCGCCAGATCGCCCTGGCGCTGCGCGACGAAGTGTGTGACCTGGAAAAAGCGGGTATCCATGTGATTCAAATTGACGAGCCAGCGCTGCGGGAAGGGCTGCCGTTGCACCAGAGCGAGTGGCAGCGCTATTTGGATTGGGCTGTTGAGAGCTTCCAGCTAAGCGCGGCAGGCGTGGCCGACAGCACTCAGATTCATACCCATATGTGCTATTCAGAGTTCAACGACATCATTGGCGCCATTGCCGCGCTGGATGCCGATGTGATCACCATCGAGACGTCGCGCTCAGATATGCAGCTGCTGGATGCGTTTCAGGACTTTGCCTACCCCAATGAAATTGGGCCGGGCGTCTACGATATCCACACGCCAAATATTCCCGAGGTGGAGTGGATGGTGGCACTGATGGAGAAAGCGCTGGAGAAAATCCCGGCCGAACGTCTATGGGTCAACCCGGATTGCGGATTGAAAACCCGTGGATGGGCCGAGGTAGAGCCTGCCCTGGCCAATATGGTGGAGGCCGCTGAGCAGCTGCGTCAGCGCTACGCTTAAGCCAGGTGGGTTGCTCGGCTGCTATTAACCCCGCTACTAAGTGCAGCGGGGTTTTTGCATTAGCTCTTAGAGGCGTAAGCGTACAGCAGGGTTTCCTGAGCGCTGATCGCGTCGCCGCTGCCGGGGTCCTGTAGCTGGTAGCTGCCGTCGCTTTGCAGTAGCCAGCTCTGGCAGTTATCCACCAGGTAGGTCTCCAGGTCTTTGCGAACGCGGGTGGCAAGTTTCTTATCCAGCAGCGGGAAGCAGGTCTCTACCCTGTGGAACATATTGCGCGACATAAAATCCGCGCTGGAGCACCAGGTTTCTGGCTTGCCGTCGTTATGGAAGTGGAATACCCGGGTGTGCTCAAGGAAGCGGCCAATGATCGAGCGTACGCGAATATTGTCGGATACGCCGGGGATGCCCGGCTTCAGGCAGCACATGCCGCGAATGATCAGATCGCACTCCACGCCCGCTTGAGAGGCGCGATATAGCGCTTTGATCAGCTTGGGTTCGGTCAGCGAGTTGCACTTGATGATGATATGGCCGCGTTTTCCTTTACGTGCCATCTGGGCTTCCCGATCAATCATCTCGACTAAGCGCTCGTGCAGCGTAAAAGGCGCATGTAGCAGCGTATCAATCTTGCGTGCCCTGCCCATGCCCGAGAGCTGCTGAAAGACTTTATGCACATCCGCGCATAGGGCTGTGTTGGCGGTCAGCAGGCTGTAATCGGTGTAGAGCTTGGCAGTTTTGGAGTGATAGTTGCCGGTGCCCAGGTGCGCGTAGTGGCGCAGCTCACCTTTTTCTCGGCGCACGATATGCAGCATCTTGGCGTGGGTCTTGTAAGCCATAATGCCGTAAATCACGATCGCGCCTGCTTCTTGCAAACGTGACGCTAGCTGCAGGTTATCCGCCTCGTCGAAGCGCGCCCGCAGCTCAATCACCACCGTCACCTCTTTACCCTGACTAGCAGCGTCGACCAGCGCGCTGACGATGGGGGAGTCTGAGCCGGTGCGGTAAAGCGTTTGCTTGATGGCCAGCACATCCGGGTCCCGGGCGGCTTCCCGCAGCAAATCCTCAATGGGAGAGAAGGACTGGAAGGGGTGGTGCAGCAATATATCGCTTTTAGCAATGGCGCTAAACAGACTGCCGCCTTTCAGCGCTTTGGGCACGCTGGGGGCAAACGGGCGGTAGAGCAGCTCGGGGCGGTCCACATCGCCCAGCACTGCCATCATGCGGGTCAGGTTTACGGGCCCCTGAACGCGATAAAGATCACCGCCCACCAAGTCAAACTGGCGCAGTAGGAAGTTGGTCAAATCGTCCGGGCAGTTGTCGGCGACTTCCAAACGCACGCCGCTGCCGTAGCGCCGGGCCAGCAGTTCCCCACGCAGGGCCGAGGCAAGATCGGATACCTCTTCAGGATCAACGGTCATGTCCGCGTTGCGGGTCAGGCGGAACTGGTAACAGCCCCGCACGCGCATGCCGGGGAAAAGCTCCTCGGCGTGGGCGTGGATCATCGACGATAAGAACACATACTCGGAAAAACCTTCCGCGCACAGCTCTTTAGGCAGTGCCATCAGGCGCGGCAGCGAGCGCGGCGCGGGCAGAATCGCCATGCCGCCCGCTCGGCCAAAGGCATCTTTGCCTTCAAGTTCGACAATAAAGTTGAGGCTCTTATTCACCAGCCGTGGGAACGGGTGTGATGGGTCCAGGCCAATGGGGCTAATCACCGGCATGATTTCGTTATCGAAAAAGTCTCGCACCCAAGCTTTTTGAGCGTCGGTCCACTGGTCGCGGCGGCGGAAACGCAGCCCTTGGGCTTCTAGTGCAGGCAGTAGCGTGTCGTTGAGAATCTCGTACTGACGGGCAATCTGTTGGTGAGCAATCTCGGAAATCTCAGCCAGCACGGCTTTGGGCAGGCGGCCATCAGCAGCGGGGGTGTCATCGCCCAAGGCCATTTGATGTTTTAATCCCGCCACACGAATCTCGAAAAACTCATCCATGTTGGAGGAGAAAATCAGCAGGAACATTAGCCGGTTGAGCAGTGGGTGCGCATCGTCTAACGCCTGCTCTAATACACGAATATTAAACTGTAGGTGAGAAAGCTCGCGGTTAAAGTAGAGCTGCGGATCGTCAAGGTCAGCTTCAGTATGTGACTCTTTTGCTTGAACCCCGGTGGGTGTGCGGTTAATACGCAGCGGTGCAATATCGGCTTCGCCGCTCATTTGCTCATTGGGCGGTACTGGTAATGCTGGCGTGGAATCTATAGCGTTGTCGTCCATGGTTGCCCCCCGCGGTAGTGGCTCGTACTCATCATAGCGTTTTAATGTTTATTAGGGTGAGTATGCAGGGGGAAGATGACAAATAGGTGTCACTGATTTGTCATCTTAATGGCATAAATGACGGTTAACGCTGCAGCAGGCGAGCGGCCTCTAGGGCAAAGTAGGTCAAGATGCCGTCGGCCCCAGCGCGCTTAAAGCACATCAGCGACTCCAGAATCACTGGCTCCGCTTCTAGCCAGCCGTTATCGAACGCTGCACGGTGCATGGCGTACTCACCGCTGACCTGGTAGGCAAAGGTAGGCACTTGGAACTCGCTTTTCACTCGGCGTACCATATCCAGGTAGGGCATGCCCGGTTTGACCATGACCATGTCGGCACCTTCGGCAATGTCCATGGCCACTTCGTGCAGCGCTTCATCGCTGTTGGCAGGGTCCATCTGATAGGTACGCTTGTCCGCTTTGCCCAGATTGGCGGCTGAGCCGACCGCATCGCGGAAGGGGCCGTAATAGTGGGAAGCATACTTGGCGCTGTAGGCCATAATGCGCACGTTATGCAGATGCTCCTGCTCCAGCACTTGGCGAATGGCACCAATGCGGCCATCCATCATATCGGAAGGGGCCACTACATCGGCGCCTGCTTCCGCGTGGGAGAGCGCTTGTTTGAGTAACGTGTCGACGGTGCGATCGTTTTGAACGTACCCCTGCTCATCGAGAATGCCGTCCTGCCCGTGGCTGGTATAAGGATCGAGGGCCACATCGGTAATGATCCCCAGCTCGGGCAGCGCCTGTTTGAGCGCACGCACGCTGCGCTGTACGAGGCCACTGGCGTTGTACGCCTCTTCGGCCAGTTCGCTTTTCTGCTCAGGGCCAATCACCGGGAACAGCGCCAGTGCGGGAATACCCAGCGCATAGGCTTCGCGGGCCTGCTCAATCAGCAGATCAATCGAGAGGCGCTCGACGCCGGGCATGGAGGCCACCGCTTCACGCTGATTTTCACCTTCCAGAACAAATACCGGCAGGATAAGGTCGTTGGGCGTTAGCGTCGACTCTTGCATCAAGCGGCGCGAGAAGTCATCCCGACGCATACGGCGCATTCGGGTAGCGGGGAAGTGGCGTGGGCTTGAGGTATTCAATGGCTCTCTCCAGGCAATCGCATCGTGGGCGCCCCGTGTATCAGGGCTTGGTGGGAGTATATCAGGCATGCCGTACAGCGAAAGCCGCCTTGTGGCGGCAATAGAGACTGACTAAAGTGAGCCATTCAGCCACAGAGATGACTTGGACAAGGAGATAGGTATGACGAAGCAGGTAGCAATCGTATTGGCGGGTTGTGGCGTGTTTGATGGCTCGGAAATTTACGAGACCACCCTGACGCTGTTACGCCTTGATCAATTGGGGATCGGTTATCGCTGCTTTGCCCCGGATGTGGCTCAGCACCATGTGATTAATCACCTAGACCAAGCGCCGGTAGAGGGCGAAACCCGCAATGTGCTGCAGGAGTCTGCCCGTTTGGCCCGTGGTGATATTAGCCCGATTACCGAGCTTGATTCTGATGAGTTCGATGCAGTGATCGTGCCGGGTGGCTTTGGCGTGGCCAAAAATCTCTCTGATTTTGCCATGCAGAGTGACAGCATGCAGGTGCTGGAGAGCGTCAAAGAGGCGTTAGCCGGATTTAAAGAGGATGCCAAGCCCATCGGTTTAATGTGCATTGCCCCGGTGATGGTTCCGCGCCTGTTGGGCGATGGCATTGCGGTCACCATTGGGCATGATCCGGGCGTCGCCGGGGCCATTAGCGCGATGGGTGGCCTGCATCGCAGCTGTGGCGTAGAAGAGATTGTGGTGGATCATGAGCATCGTGTAGTGACAACGCCAGCATATATGCTCGCTACGCGTATCAGTGAAGCCGCTACCGGTATTTTTAAGCTGGTAGACCGCATTGATGAAATGATGGGCTAAGTGTCAGCGCTTAGTAGGGGAAAAGCCTCTGTCATCCTGGGATGACAGAGGCTTTTTAGTACCGGGCACGCAGAGAGCTTACGACTCCTGATCTTCGGCGTCTGCTTCTGCGCGGCGCTTGCGGACCAAGCGGCCAAAGAGCAAACCAACCTCATATAAAAGATACATAGGGATCGCTAGCAGGCTTTGGGATATGACATCCGGCGGTGTCAGTAGCATACCCACCACAAAGCAGCCTAAAACAATGTAAGGTCGCTTTTTGGAGAGACTCTCAACGGTTGTGGCACCAGATAAAATCAGCAGGAAGGTGGCAATGGGAATCTCAAAGGCCACCCCAAACGCAAAGAACAGCTTCAGTACAAAGTTGAGGTACTGGTTGATGTCGGTCATTACCGCAACGTTTTCCGGGCCGGTTTGGGTGAAAAACTCAAACAGCAACGGAAACACCACGTAGTAAGCAAAGGCCGCACCGGCATAAAACAACGCCACGCTGGATACTAAAATCGGTATGGCCAACATTTTTTCGTTGTCGTAAAGCCCTGGCGCGACGAAGGCCCAGGCCTGATGCAGCACAAAGGGGATAGCAATAAAGACCGCCACCACCAGGGTGAGCTTGAACGGCGCTAAGAAGGGAGAAGCCACCTCGGTGGCAATCATCTGTGAGCCTTCTGGGAGCAGCGACATCAGTGGGTCGGCCACAAAACTGTAGATGTCGTTCGCAAACGCGTAAAGCCCCAGAAACACCACCAGAATTACCACAATGGCCTTCATCAAGCGCGAACGCAGTTCGATGAGATGCTCAATGAGAGGCGCTTGGCTTTGGTCGTTATGCGGCTCCGGGGAATCGCCAGACATACTCATTGGTGGTTGCTATCCTTTTGATGATCGGCCTTGTCAGTGGGGGCTGGGGTATCTTCACGCACCGTTTGCAGCGCGTCGTCTAGCCGGGCACTGGCGCTTGCTACTCGCTGCTCGGTCGCTTGCTGATTAGCGGTCGCATTGCTGCTGGGCGAGGGAGACTCGGCAATGCTCTCCACGTCCTGCTTGGCTTTCTTCAAGCTATCGTCGAGCTTCTTCTGCTGCTCGTTCAGCTTTTGCCGCAGCTCTTCCGCTTCCAGTTGGGCGCTGATCTCACGCTGCATGCCGGATACCGTACGCTTGATCTTGCCGATCCATAGCCCTGCCGTGCGTGCCGCTTTGGGCAGCCGTTCAGGGCCGAGCACCAGTAGCGCCACGATGCCAATGAGCATGAGTTCAAGAAAGCCGATATCCAGCATGGCTTATTTGCGCTCTTCGTTACGGTCAGCAGCAGCGCGTTTCTCTTCCGCCTGTACGTCGTAGGTATTGCCGGCTTCTTCGTGGCTCACTTTCGCTTGAGGCTGGTCGGCGTCTTTCTTATCGCCCTCTTTTTCCTCTTCGTGCATGGCTTTCTTAAAGCCCTTCACTGCACCGCCAAGGTCGGTGCCCACGTTACGCAGTTTTTTAGTGCCGAAAATCAGGATGATAATGCCCAGAACAATCAGCAACTGCCAAATACTGATACCACCTAACATATGCATTTCCTCATTGGAGCAGGGTTAACGTTATGATCGGGACGCTTTTTCGTCGTGACCAGAAATACCGAACCGCCGGGCGAGTTCATCAAGTACTCGCTGATGGTCAAGATCCAGATGCGACAGCATGACAAGGCTATGAAACCACAGGTCGGCCGTTTCGGCGATCAACGCTTCACGGTCCTGTTCGCTGCCGTGCTCGGCGTCTTTGGCTGCCAGCAGCGTTTCGGTGGCTTCTTCGCCGACTTTTTCGAGTATCGTGTTCAAACCCTTATGATGCAAGGAGGCAACATAAGAATCTTCTGGATTAGCGTGGCGGCGCTGCTTTAAAACCTCAGCAAGGGCGTCAAGCACAGGAACATGGTTAGCGTCGGTCATGGTGTTCTCTTTATCAATCGGCGGCGTCGTTTCGTCAAGTGATTGCATCGTATCAGTGCCAGAGCAGCAGTATTAAGCCGGCACCGGCAGCCGCGAGTATCGGCCAATCCTGAGTGGCAGCCCAACTACTGAGTGGCTGCCAAGCCAGCGCAATAGCGACGAGGGCCAAGCCAATGCGCAGCCGATGCTGGCGCTTACCTTGCTGACTCATTTGACGGCGCATCTGGCTGATCGCCGTCACCTGCTGATGGCGCTGACGGTGCTCATGCTCCATGCGGCTAAGCGCCTGATGAGCAAGCACCGGTAGTTCGGGCAGTTGATGAGAAAGCTCCGGCGCTTGGCGCTTGAGGGACTCCCACAACCCACCAATGCCTGCCCGCTCTTTCATCCACTTTTCTAGGTAGGGCTTGGCGGTGCTCCATAAGTCCAGCTCTGGATAGAGCTGGCGGCCCAGGCCTTCAATATTGAGTAGCGTCTTTTGCAGCAGCACCAATTGGGGCTGCACTTCCATATTAAAACGCCGAGCGGTCTGGAAAAGCCCGAGCAGCACCTGTCCAAAAGAGATGTCCTTGAGCGGCTTCTCTAAAATGGGCTCGCAAACTGTGCGGATAGCGGCGGCAAATTCGTTGGCGCGGGTGTTTTCACCTACCCAGCCCGATTCAATGTGCAGCGCAGCGACCTCGTAGTAATCCTGATGGAAAAACGCTAGCAGGTTACGGGCCAAGTAGTCCTGATCTTCCCGCGTCAAGCTGCCCACAATGCCGCAGTCGATCGCAATATATTGCGGGTCTTCCGGGTCATCGCAGTTCACAAAGATGTTGCCGGGGTGCATATCCGCATGGAAGAAGTTATCGCGGAACACCTGGGTGAAGAAAATTTCCACCCCGCGCTCGGCGAGCTTTTTCAAATTTGTGCCCCGTGCGATCAGGGTGTCTAAATCGGCGACCGGCACGCCGCGAATGCGCTCCTGCACCATGACGTGGCGTCGAGTGTAGGGCCAGTAAATAGTCGGCACAAACAGCAGCGGTGAGTCTTTGAAATTACGCTTGAGCTGCGAGGTGTTGGCGGCCTCTTTGTAGAGGTCCAGCTCGTCGAACAGCGTCGCCTCGTAATCGCGGATTACTTCGACAGGGCGTAAGCGCCTAGCTTCCGGCACTTTGGAAAGCAGTTTGGCGACCTGATACATCAAGCCCATGTCTTGACGCATGATGCGGTCAATGCCGGGGCGGATGATCTTGACCACCACGTCTTCGCCGCTGTGAAGTGTAGCGGCGTGGACTTGGGCAATTGATGCCGATGCCAATGGCACGCGATCAAAGGCGGCAAAGGCTTCTGCCAGCGTCATCTCCAGCTCGTTTTCTACCCGCGCGGCGGCTAGTTCGCCAGGGAAGGGCGGCACCTGATCCTGTAGGCGCTTCAGCTCGTCGGCGATATCTTCGGGCAGCAAGTCCCGGCGGGTAGAGAGCATTTGACCAAATTTAATAAAAATCGGCCCCAGCGCCTCCAGCGCCAAACGCAAACGCTCGCCGCGGCTACGCTGGCCCACGGGCACTAGCTGCAGCGGCGACAGCTTCAGCAGCAGGCGCATCCATAGCGGTAGGCGTTCAGCGGGAATCAAAGTGTCTAAACGGTGCCGCGTGACGACCCAGACAATTTTAAACAGCCGCAGGCTCATCCGCGCTGCTCCTTAGGCGTTGATGGTTCCGCTGGCTGCGTGAGTCGCTTATGGAGACGGTTAAGTCGCGCTTCCAGACGGTCGGTGGCGATCTCAAGCTCGGTCAGGTGGTCGCGGAGCACGTCGCGCTGTTGGCGGCCGGGAAGCAGGCGAGCTTCCTCAAACACGTACTCCGATACGTCCTGCAGCAGCTCGTCTTTGGCACGCAGTCCCCAGCGGGCCGCACGTCGAATACCTTCCGCCAGTGAGTGAGCAGGCATATCGCCTAGCCAGCGCGCCAGCTCGCTCTCCCAATCAATATCCAGATCGAACAGCAGATCGCGGGTTGCTTCCAATAGGTGGATACGCCCGCGTACGGCCAGTTTCCCGTCGAACATCAGCCGCTCAATGGAAGCGCCGCTCAGCCATTCGGAGAGCGTTTCAGGCGTCAGTTCCACCACGGCATCAACGTCGGTCTCTTCCACCTCATCGCCATGTTGCAGATCAACGCCTGTCGCGTGGTAGCACAGAAGAAGCGCCAAATGAGGTTTCTCAAGCCGAACCAGCAGTCGACTGCCCGCTAGCGCCGCCAGCCGCGCAGGTGCGGCTGGATCGCGGGCAAGTAGAGCATTTAACGTGCGTTCACATCCGGCCAGCAGCAGGGTCGGGGTGATTAGCATGCTGACCTCTGGTGCCAGAGGATGATTGCTTGATGCTGCTGTGTCATAACTTGATGCCGCGGTGAAGGGCGACGATACCGCCGGTCAGGTTGGTGTACTCGACCCGCTCAAGGCCCGCGGCTTCCATCATGCCTTTCAGGGTTTCTTGATCCGGATGCATGCGAATTGATTCGGCTAAGTAGCGATAGCTTTCGCCGTCACCCGCCACCAGCTCGCCCATTTTGGGCAGCAGGCGGAAAGAGTACTCATCGTAGGCCTTGGAGAGCAGCGGGTTGTTGGGCTTGGAGAACTCCAGCACCAGCAGGCGGCCGCCTGGCTTGAGTACCCGTGCCATAGAACGCAGCGCGGCATCTTTATCGGTGACGTTACGCAAGCCGAAGGCAATGGTAATACAGTCGAAGCTGTTATCCGGGAAGGGTAGGCACTCGGCGTTGGCTTGAACGTACTCCACGTTGCCACCTACGCCGTTATCCATCAGCTTGTCGCGGCCAACGCGTAACATGGAGGCATTGATGTCGGCCAAAACGACTTTGCCACGCGGGCCAACTAAGCGGGAGAACTTTAGGGTGAGATCGCCCGTGCCGCCAGCGATGTCCAGCACATGGTGCCCTGGGCGAACGCCTGCACGCTCAATGGTGAGTCGTTTCCAGACCCGGTGAATGCCCATGGACATCAGGTCGTTCATCACGTCATAGCGGGCGGCCACTGAGTGGAATACATCGGCCACGCGAGAGGCTTTCTCGTCGACCGGCACTTCTTGGTAGCCGAAATGGGTAGTGCGTTTTTCGGTGGGGCTCATGGGGCTTTAGCTCCCGAGTTCGAGGCGGTAGTTGTCGACCGTTAGGTCATCGCAATAAGTAGTTGGCAACATTGTAGCCTTCCCGACCCCGGCTTGTCTGCGCTTCACCTGGGGCACCGCGTCACAGCTGCTTGAATTGAATGCCCGCAGGCTCGCGGGAGGCCCCTGCCTCTTCCAAGCGTTTGAGATAGTTCTGCCAATAGGCATCTTGATGTGTGGCAAGGTCAAACAGGTAGTTCCAGCTAAACAAGCCGCTGTCGTGACCGTCATCAAAGTGCAGTTTGAGCGCGTAGTTACCGGCCTGGGTAATATTTTGCAGGCCGACTTCCTTTTTACCGACTTGCAGAACGGCCGTGTCACCGCCGTGGCCGCGCACTTCGGCAGAAGGGGAGTAAACCCTTAACAACTCAACGGGCAGACGGTAGGTGTCACCGCTGGCATAGCCAAGCTCTAGCTCGCGAGCCTGTTTATGGTAGTGAACCCGTGTGGGCGTTGGAGCGTTCATGAATACGGGAACCTCGTGACGATAAGTAGCAAAAGCAGCCTGCCCGCAAAGCGGACAAGCTGCCGGTGGCTATACCGATAGTAGCGCTTACAGAATATAGCGCGACAGGTCTTCGTCGACCGCCAGTTCGCCTAGCTGAGCGTTGACGTAGTCAGCGTCGATCACCAAGGGGCTATCCATATCACCACCCTTGAACGAAGCCTCTTCCAATAGGCGCTCCAGCACGGTGTGCAGGCGGCGCGCACCGATGTTCTCGGTACCTTCGTTCACTTGCCAGGAGATTTCGGCAATACGCTCAATACCGTCTGGGGTGAACTCAAGGTCTAGCCCTTCGGTCGCCAGCAGCGCTTGGTACTGCTTGGTCAGTGAGGCAGAAGGCTCGGTGAGAATCCGCTTGAAGTCGCCCGGCGTTAGCGCATCCAGCTCAACGCGAATCGGCAGGCGGCCCTGCAGTTCCGGAATGAGGTCTGAAGGGCGCGACAGGTGGAAAGCACCGGAAGCGATGAACAGAATGTGGTCGGTTTTGACCATGCCGTACTTGGTCGACACCGTCGAGCCTTCAATCAGCGGCAGCAGGTCACGCTGCACACCTTCCCGAGATACTTCGCCACCGCTGGATTGGCCACTGCCCTTGGCGACCTTGTCGATCTCGTCCAGGAACACGATGCCGTGCTGCTCGACGGCTTCCACGGCGCGGGCTTTGATCTCTTCTTCGTTGACCAGCTTGCCAGCCTCTTCATCACGCAGTAGCACCAGCGCCTCTTTGACGGTCACGCGGCGCTGCTCGCGCTTCTGCTGGCCCATGTTGGAGAACAGGCTCTGCAGTTGGCTGGTCATCTCTTCCATACCCGGAGGGGTCATGATGTCGATGCCTTGGCCGTGGGAGGAGATCTCAATATCGATCTCTTTATCGTCCAACTGGCCTTCACGCAGCTTTTTGCGGAAGGTCTGGCGGGTGCTGCTATCTTCGCGGGGCTTATCTTCCTGGCCTCGGGGCGGCGGCAGCAGGGCGTCGAGTACACGGTCTTCAGCGGCGTCTGCGGCGCGGTGGCCAACTTCTTCTTTGGCGTACTCGCGGACCATCTTGATCGCCGCTTCCATCAGGTCGCGGATAATCGACTCGACGTCGCGGCCCACGTAGCCCACTTCGGTGAACTTGGTGGCTTCTACCTTGATAAACGGCGCACGGGCCAGCTTCGCCAACCGGCGGGCAATTTCGGTTTTACCCACGCCGGTGGGGCCAATCATCAGAATGTTTTTCGGCGTAACTTCCGGGCGCAGCTCGTCGTCGAGCTGCATACGACGCCAGCGGTTACGCAGGGCAATAGCCACTGCGCGCTTGGCATCTTGCTGGCCGATAATGTACTGATCCAGCGCATGGACGATTTCGCGGGGTGTCATCTGGGTCATTAAAGTGGCCTCAACGTTCGTTGATGTTCAGCTCTTCGAGCGTCACGTGGTGATTGGTGAATACGCAGATGTCACCAGCGATGGCGAGGGATTTTTCGGTAATCTCGCGAGCGGACAGCTCAGTATTTTCGAGCAGTGCGCGGGCGCTGGCCTGGGCAAAGTTGCCGCCTGAGCCAATCGCAATAATGCCGCGCTCTGGCTCAACCACATCGCCGTTACCGGTAATAATCAGCGAGGCGCTGTGGTCGGCCACGGCCAACAGGGCTTCTAAGCGGCGCAGCGCGCGGTCGGTGCGCCAATCTTTGGCAAGCTCAACTGCTGCCTTGGTTAAATGGCCCTGATACTTTTCAAGCTGCGCTTCAAAACGCTCAAATAGGGTAAACGCATCAGCGGTGCCACCGGCGAAACCGGCCAGCACTTTGCCACGGTAAAGGCGGCGTACTTTGCTGGCATTGCCTTTCATCACGGTGTTGCCAAGCGAGACTTGGCCGTCGCCTGCGAGGGCTACTTGGTTACCGCGGCGAACGGAAACAATTGTGGTCATGGAGATAACTCCTTGGGGGAGACGCGCTCCCGATGACTGATCGGCCGCCAGGGCGGCCGTATAAAAAGCGATTCCCAACAAAATGCGGGCGGCTGATAAAAAATCAACCGCCCGCAAGCGAAAGCCATCAGATAAAGCGTGCCTGGCGCAGCTCAGCACGCTGTTAGTTAGTTCTGTAGCTGTATCAGCAGCGGCTCAATGCCTTGTGTGCTCATTAAGTCCTGAGCGCGGTTGAGCTCGCGGGTGTCGTCGTAGGGGCCAACCTGAACCCGATGCCAGGTATCACCGTTGGCCTGCACTTCGCTGATCTGCGCTAGCAGGCTTAGGTTACGCAAACGACTGCGCAGCTGTTCGGCATCGCTAATCTCACGAAACGAAGCGGCTTGCAGCATATAGCGGCTGGGCGTGCTGTTGGTGGCCGCGGGTGCCTGCTGAGCGGCAGCGGCCTGCTCGTTGGGGCGCGTGTTGGCGGCAATCACCTGAGCAATGGGGTCGTCAGCAGGCGTGCTGGTGGCGGTTTCTGTGCTATCGGTTGACGTGTCGGTTGCCGTATCGCTTGCGTCTGCATCACTGGCCGCTACGGTCGGGGGCGTGATAGTCGAGGGAATCGCTCCGCCGGGGGCGATGACTTCGGTTTCAGGCAGCAGCGTGTAGAACTCGAACGTAGGCATAGAGGGCTCGGTGGGCGTTTCGGTTTGCCGCGCTGCGCTGCGCTCATCGCTACCCGCGGGTTTTGGCAGTACCGTCGCCTGAGGAACCTCCTGCTGATCTTGCCAGGGAGCAGTGCCGTGCTGGTGCTGGGCGAGGAAAAAACCAGCGGCGACCCCGACAATCCCCCACAGCCAGCCGGGAATGCGTAGCCCGCCCCCAGAGCGGCGGGCGGACTTACGCTGCGACGTGGCTCCACGGCGGGTGGGCTTAGTGCGCGGGCTGGCCATGAACTACATCTCCTCGGGTGCGCTAACACCCATAAGGTCCAGACCATTGCGCAGCACTTGGCGGGTTGCTAGGCCCAGGGCTAGGCGAGTGTTGCGCAGCGTGTCGTCATCGACCATCACTTTGACCGCGTTGTAGCAGGTGTGGAAGTCACCGGCCAAGT
This sequence comes from Vreelandella sp. L-25, assembly GCF_056857535.1. Lineage (NCBI taxonomy): Bacteria > Pseudomonadati > Pseudomonadota > Gammaproteobacteria > Oceanospirillales > Halomonadaceae > Vreelandella > Vreelandella sp. L-25. Next base: position 54,434 of record NZ_JBSXNH010000069.1, on the reverse strand, counting down.
CCAGCAGGTACTGGGCGACTTGCTGCGGCTCGCGGTTCTTGGCGGCGTGTTCGACCACCTCCGGATAGCGGGCCAACCGGTTCAGCACCGCTTTCTCCTGATCGCTATCGAGCAGTGCCAAGTGGGCCGTGGCGATGCTGTGATCGAAGGGTTGGCCTGCCTCTTCGGCTTTGCGCAACATGCTGCACACCCGCGCGTGGGCATACTGAATGTAATACACCGGGTTGTCGTTGGACTGCGACCGGGCGAGGTCGATGTCAAAGGTCAACTGAGAGTCCGCGCGCCGTGCCGCCAGGAAGAAGCGCGTTGCATCACGGCCCACTTCATCAATCAAATCGCGAATAGTGACGTAGCTGCCTGCGCGCTTGGAGAGCTTCACTTCGACCCCAGAACGGGTGACCATCACCATCTGGTGCAGCACGTAGTCGGGCCAGCCTGTCGGGATGCCCACTTCCAGCGCTTGCAGACCCGCCCGCACCCGCGTCACGGTGGAGTGGTGATCGGCGCCCTGCTCGTTGATCACGGTGGTGAAGCCGCGCTGCCACTTGTCGAGGTGGTACGCCACGTCGGGTAGGAAGTAGGTGTAGCCCCCTTCGCGCTTGCGCATCACACGGTCTTTGTCATCACCGAAGTCGGTGGTACGCAGCCACATGGCGCCGTCTTTTTCATAGGTGTGGCCGTTGGCGACCAGTTTTTCGACGGTGGCCTCGACCTTGCCATCCTCGTAGAGCGAGGACTCCAGGAAGTAAACGTCAAACTCGACGCCAAAGGCTTTGAGGTCTAGATCCTGCTCGCGGCGCAGCCAGGCAACGGCAAAGGCTTGAATGGCATCTAAATCATCCGCATCCGCTTTAGCCGTTACTTCGCGGTCATCGGCGGTGACCGTTTTGCCCGCCATATAGTCGTTGGCGACATCCACGATGTACTCGCCGCGATAGCCATCTTCCGGCCAGCTGGCATCGTCGGGGCCGAGGCCTTTAGCACGAGCCTGAACGGAAAGTGCTAAGTTCTTAATCTGAGCACCCGCGTCGTTGTAGTAGAACTCGCGGGTCACGTCGTAGCCCGTGGCTTCCAGCAGTCGGCAAAGGCTGTCGCCAATCGCCGCACCTCGGCCGTGGCCTACGTGGAGCGGGCCAGTGGGGTTGGCAGAGACAAACTCCACCTGCACTTTCTCGCCTTTACCGATTAGGCTGCGGCCAAAAGCATCGCCGCTATCCAGCACCTGAGCAACGATTTGTGCAGCGGCGTCCGCGGCGGCAAAGAAGTTGATAAACCCAGGACCCGCAATCTCAGTTTTTTGAATGGCATCGCTGGCGGGTAGGGCGGCGACGAGGGTATCGGCCAGCTCGCGTGGCTTCATGCCGGAAGGCTTGGCCAACATCAGTGCGAGGTTGGTGGCGTAGTCGCCGTGGGCCTTGTCTTTGGTAGGGTCCACTTTGATCGTGGGCGTTAAGTCGTTGGGCAGCACGCCTTGGTGCTTAAGCGCGTCAACCGCGCCTTCGAGCAGAGAAATAATCGTATCTTTCATGTAAATATCCGGATGTCGTCGGTGGCGGCGTGTGCAGGCGCCCAGGTAATGCAGCGGCAAAGCGGTCATTATCGGCAATTGGCGCGCAGTTTCAAAGCCGTATTCCCTTAGGATAGGACTTGCGTTGGATACGAGCTCTGGCGGCTAGGCCAGGGTTTGTGGATCGATGTCAATCGACCAGCGCACTTTGCGCGCCTCGCGGTTGGCTTCTAGCCACTGCACCAGCCAGTTAGCGGCGGCGTGGCGGTGGCTACGTTTGTCAGCGGTGATCATAACGTGGATGTGGTAGCGGTTTTGGCGACGCTCCATGGGGGCGGGTACGGGCCCCAGGCAGCGCACTGGCACATTGGCGTCCTTCAGCCACTGGCGTAGCGCCTGGGCGGCCTGCTGGGCCAGCGCTAGGGCGGCGTGCTCTTGGGGGCTTTCGACACGTAGTAGGGCCATAAAGCTGAACGGTGGCAGTTTGGCAATGCGGCGCTCTTCCAGCAGGTTGCGGGCCAGCGCGCCGTAGCCATGTTCGGCCAGCTGGCCTAGGTGTGGGTCATCCGGGTGGAGGGTTTGCACCAGCACCCGGCCAGGGTGGGCGGCGCGGCCTGCGCGCCCCGCTACTTGCTCCAATAGCTGTGCGCTGTGCTCTAGGGCGCGAAAATCCGCCGCGTAGAGGCCGCCATCGGCGTTGACCACCACCACCAAGGTGACGTGGGGCAGGTGGTGGCCTTTGGCGAGCATTTGAGTACCCACCAGCAGGCAGGGCTCGCCGCGCTGAATCTCTTTGAGCACCTGCTCGAAGCTCTCTTTTTTGCGCGTGCTGTCGCGGTCAATGCGGTGAACAGTGGTGTCAGGGAACAGCCCTTGTAGCGTCTCCTCGGTGCGCTCCGTGCCGCTACCCAGCGCACGTAAATCGCCGCTGCCGCACTCTGGGCAGGCATCCGGCAGGGCACGGCGGCTGTCGCAGTGGTGGCAGGCCAGCAGCGGTGGCTGGCGGTGTAGCGTCATACGCGCATCGCACTGGCCACATTCGGCCATCCAGCCGCAGCTATGGCAGGCTAGGCTCGGCGCAAAGCCGCGCCGGTTGATAAAAATGAGTGCCTGCTTGCCCGCCGCGAGGGTGCTTTTGATGGCTTTGATGGCCCCCGGCAACAGCCCGCCTTGGCGACGTTGATGACGCAGGTCGATTAGCTCTAACTTAGCGGGCGGGTGACGGCTGGGCCGCTGAGTTAGCCGCAGGTGTCGATAAGCGCCCGTAAGCGCCTTCTGCAGGCTTTCAAACGAGGGCGTCGCGCTGCCCAGTAATAGGGGAATGCCGTGGTAGTGCGCCCTGGCAACAGCAAGGTCCCGTGCGTGGTAGCGCAGCCCGTCGTGCTGTTTATAGGAGCCGTCGTGCTCCTCGTCGACGATGATCGCGCCGGGGTTTGCCAGCGGGGTGAAAATGGCCGAACGGGTGCCGATAATCACCAGTGCGCGGCCGTTGGCGGCGGCTTCCCATACATCTAAGCGCTCTGGGTCGGTAAGCCCGGAGTGCAGCGCCACCACCGGCACGCGAAAACGGCTTTTGAACCGCGCTAGCGTTTGTGGTGTGAGGCCAATTTCGGGCACGAGCACCAGGGACTGCTTTCCTTTGGCAGCGAGCGCTTCGATGAGCTGTAGGTAAATCTCGGTTTTGCCGCTACCGGTCACGCCTTCCAATAAACAGGGGTGGTAGCCGTCGAGTTTTTCATGCAGCACGGATAGCGCAGTGGCCTGTTCACGGTTGAGCGGCAGCGACGGGGAGGCGAGTAAGCTTCCGCCGGTGGGTTGAGCGGCGGTGAGGGTAATCTCTTGGGGTTGGGTAAAGCCTTTTTTTTGCAGCGCTAATAGCTGGTCTCGGGTGAAGCCGTGGGCGCTCACGGCGCGGCCCGGCAGCCCGTGAGGGTGCTGGCGAAGAAGCGCATAAAGCTCCGCCTGTTTAGGCGCGCGTGCCAGCGCTGTTTCATCGTTGGGTAGCGGAAGCCACAGGGTTTGGGTGCGCCCTGCCATAGGGTGGCCCTGGCGTAGCCTGGCGGGCATAGCGTGCTGCATGGTATCGCCCAGGCTGTGCTGGTAGTAACGCGCTGCAAACTGGCACAGCCACTGCCAGTCGCTGGGTAATGGGCCCTCATCCAGCGCTTCACCGATGGCCCGCAGCTGCGAGCGCGGTAATTCGCTGCCGGAAGCCAAAGACACCACCACTCCGACGACATCGCGGCGGCCAAACGGCACCCTTACCCGCAGCCCAGGCTGCCAGCCACAGGCGGGAGCCCTCGGTGCGGGTAAGTAGTCAAACAGGCGTCTTAGCGGCGACGGTAACGCGACCTTGAGCACCTGAAAAGCGCCCTTAGGCAGCCCAGGTGACGATGGCTGGGCAGAAACAGAATCGGACAATTGGCCTCCGGCGATTAGTTTGCTAGAATGCGCGGCCGCTCTGAATCTATCGGATGGAGCGGTTAACCGGTTAGCAGTTTTTCAAACCCGTATGCGGTGCCTGGCAACGGATCAGGTGGCGGCATATAGCTTATGAGGCTCAAGATGAAACAAGGTATCCACCCGAATTACAACACGGTCACCGCCAACTGTTCTTGCGGTGCAAGCTTCCAGGTCGGTTCTACCTCTGGTCAGGACTTCTCTCTGGACGTATGCTCCAACTGCCACCCGTTCTACACGGGCAAGCAGAAGCAAGCGACCACTGGTGGCCGCGTAGAGCGCTTCAACAAGCGTTTCGGCGCTGCTATCAAGCGCGGCTAATCCTAACGGATTAAGCCTATCGCAGGCACGCATTGTGCTCTGTGCAAAAGCCCACGCCACGGCGTGGGCTTTTTGTCCCTAAGGGACTACCCTTTTTATTAGCGTTCCTACTGCCTGAATGTGTTGCCACTTGCTTTACGGCACGTTGCTTGACGTGTTGCCCTCCTAACGCGGTTCTTTTTCTACTTACTTGGTCATCTTTTCCACAGGGTGTTTTGACAACCAGGTGTGGATAACTATGTGTTGCTCTTATTGGAATTTATTTCCAAAAATACTGCGCTGCATCAATAAGGAAACCTTTATAGCTGATGGCTGGATGCATAAGTTGCAGCAAATAACGTGGAAAAGTTCCGAAATGGAAGGGAATGTGGCTAAAACGATCGTTTCGTAGGTAAGTTTACTACGTGCTTGAGGCGCCTAGGTTTTTTCTATATTCTGATACAACTTTTCTACTTTAGGCTGATGAGACCTTTACTATGACGGATGCAAATAAGCAGGCAGCTTTGGATTATCACGCTAAGCCGATCCCCGGTAAGCTTTCCGTGGAGTTGACCAAGCCCACCGCGACAGCTCGGGATTTGGCGCTAGCGTATAGCCCAGGCGTTGCTGAGCCGGTTCGCGAAATCGCTCGCGAAGCGGAAAATGCGTACCGTTATACCGGCAAAGGTAACCTAGTCGCGGTTATTTCAGATGGCAGTGCGATTCTGGGTTTGGGTAACCTTGGCCCGCTGGCTAGTAAGCCGGTATTGGAAGGTAAAGGCGTACTGTTTAAGTGCTTTGCGGGCATTAACTCCGTTGATATCGAAGTAGACGCTGAAAGCCCGCAGGCGTTTATCGACACCGTTGCCCGCATTGCCGACACCTGGGGCGGTATTAACCTGGAAGATATCAAAGCGCCTGAGTGCTTTGAGATCGAAAAGACGTTAGTTGAACGCTGCAACATCCCTGTATTCCACGATGACCAGCACGGCACGGCAATTGTGACCGCTGCGGGCATGCTCAACGCGCTGGATATCGCGGGCAAGCGGATTGAAGACGTGAAAATCGTCTGCATGGGCGCCGGGGCGGCTGCTATTGCTTGTATGCGCCTGCTGATCTCCTGCGGTGCTAAGAAAGAGAACTTAGTGATGCTGGATCGTCGTGGCGTCATTCACACTGAGCGTGACGGCATCAACGAGTACAAAGCGGAGTTCGCCCGCGATACCGACATGCGCACGCTGGACGATGCCATCGACGGCGCGGACGTGTTTATCGGCCTCTCTGGCCCGGGCCTGCTCTCTGCAGATCAGGTGAAGAAAATGGCCGCTGACCCGGTGATTTTCGCCTGCACCAACCCCGACCCGGAAATTCACCCGGACGTAGCCCGCGAAGCGCGCCCGGATGTGATCATGGCCACCGGCCGTTCGGACTTCCCGAACCAGGTGAACAACGTGCTGGGCTTCCCGTTCATCTTCCGCGGCGCGCTGGATGTGCGCGCCACGCGTATCAACGAAGCCATGAAGCTGGCGGCGGTGCATGCACTGAAAGACCTGGCCCGCGAGCCGGTTCCCCAGGAAGTGCTGAACGCCTACGAGCGTACCGAGATGAGCTTCGGGCGTGATTACATCATCCCCACGCCGGTGGATATCCGTCTGCTGGCGCGCGTGTCATCTGCAGTGGCCCAGGCAGCGGTCGACTCTGGCGTGGCCCGCAAGCCGTACCCGGCTCACTACCCGCTGAAAACCATTAATGACGTGTATGGTGGGTAATTAACAAGGCCACTTAGGTCAGGGCAGCCCGTAACGGGGGTCTTTCGCCATGGCCGAAAAATGCTCCCTGCAATTTCGGTATTTCCACCATCCATGGCGGTCAGATGGCGAAAGTAGCGCCCAAGGACGGGTTTACAGCGCCCCCCGTCTAGGGTTGTGCTGACCGGTATTTTACAACGCCCGCACACTGCGGGCGTTGCTGTTTTTAGAGGTGTTTAGAGCAGAGGTTCAAGACTGCGGATAGCGCACCAACCCCTCCTGCGCCGTCGTGGCGACTAAACGCCCATCGCGGCGATAAATATGGCCCCTCGCCAAGCCCCGTGCGCCACCACTCCAGGGGGAGTCGATGGCGTACAGCAGCCACTCATCTAGCCGCGTATCTTCGTGCAACCAAATCGCATGGTCGAGACTGGCAATGCGCAGTTTCGGGTCGGTGTACTTGATGCCATGAGGAATCAGTCCGGTGGTCAGCAGGTTGAAATCTGACGCATAAGAGAGCAGATGACGATGCAGTGTCGGGTCATCCGGGAGCGGTCCACCTGCAAAGCGGAACCACAGGCACTGACCGGCCGGTGACGCGCTGTCCGGCTTATCCTTCAAGTGCAAAAACTCGATAGGGTGGCCGGGGAAGCGCGCGTGTTTGGCATCGCCGCTCTCTATAAGCGCTTCCGGCGTGGGCACTTCTGGCATGGCCCGCTGATGATTGATGCTCTCTTCAGCGCTCTGAAAAGAGGCGCTGCAGAAAAAGATCGGTCGCCCTTTCTGAATAGCCGTCACCCGCCGTGTGGTAAAGCTGCCGCCGTCGCGAATGGTATCGACCTGATACACCACCGGGCGGTGCGGGTCGCCTGGGCGCAAAAAATAGCCGTGCTGGGAGTGCGGGCGGCGTTCATCCGGCACCGTGCGCGCCGCTGCGGCCAGTGCCTGGCCCAACACTTGGCCGCCATACAGTTGGGGAAAGCCTAAATCTTGGCTCTGGCCTCGAAATAGCGTCTCTTCAAGGGTTTCAAGCTCTAACAAGTTGACCAGTGACTTCAGCGCGTCGTTCATTCTCTGTATCCTTGGTGCTGTCTGTTTTCCCGCCGATGATTGCAAGTATACCCAGTGCGGCCATCACGCTATTAAAACGATCGTTTTGCTACCTTAGCGGAGTTTGCCTTGATACGCAGCGATGAATTTTACATGCACCGCGCTATGGACCAAGCGCACCTGGCGTTTACCAACGGAGAAGTGCCGGTGGGCGCGGTGGTGGTGGATACCCAGGGGGAGATTATTGGTGCTGGCCACAATGCACCGCTGGCAAGCTGCGACCCCAGCGGCCACGCCGAGGTGCGTGCGCTACGCGAGGCGGGGCAGCGGCTGGGCAACTACCGTTTAGAGGGCTGTACGCTGTTTGTAACGCTAGAGCCCTGCATGATGTGCGCAGGCACTATGGTGCATGCGCGCATTGCCCGTTTGGTATACGGCGCGCCCGAGCCACGCACGGGCATGGTGGAGTCAAAGGCCAACCTGCTTGCTCAGCCCTGGTTTAATCATCAGATAGAGATTACGGGCGGCGTGCTAGCAGTGCCGGCCAAAAGGCTGCTCAAGCAGTTTTTCGCTGAAAAACGTTAGCGCGCGATTACTGCTCAACCGGCGGAATAATATCGAACAGCAATAATGGTTCTTCACTGGCTGGCGTTTGCTCTAGCTGGAAAAACTGTTGTCGGCTGCGCTCCACATACTCAATCATCTCGTAGTAGCGGCGGATGTTGCGCACATAGATGACCGGCTCGCCGCCACGGGCATAGCCGTGGCGGGTTTGGCTATGCCACTCTCGTTCCTGTAAGAGCGGGAGCGCCGCACGAACGTCCTGCCAGCGATCCGGATCGCCGCCGCGCATCTCGGCAATCTTACGCGCATCGTAAAGGTGGCCAAGGCCTACATTGTAGGCTGCCATGGCCATGTAGAGCCGGTCATCCCCGGTAATGCTGTCTGGAAGCCGGTCTTTAATACTGCGCAGGTAGCGCGCGCCGCCATCAATACTCTGTGCAGCATCGGTGCGGTCGGCTACGCCCATTTCGCTGGCCGTGGGGTTGGTCAGCATCATCAGGCCGCGAACCCCGGTGGGGGATACAGCGGTCGGGTCCCAGTGCGACTCTTGATACCCGACGGCGGCCAGTAGCTTCCAATCAAAGCCGGTATCGCGGGCCGCTTGCTTGAATAGCTCGGTGTAGTTGGGCAGACGTTCGTCAAGGTGGGCGAGAAACGTTCGAGTGCCCACGTACTCAAGATAGTCATCGTGGCCAAAATAGCGACTTACCAACTGCTCCAGGGTGCCGTTCTCTTGCAGCTCCTGGAGAAATTGATTGGCGGCTTCTAATAATCCAAGTCCGCGGCCGCTAGGAACCGCCCAGGCCAGAGAGAGCGGCTCGCCTAAAAAGAAGCCGCGTTCGACGTTAGGGAAAAACAGCCGGTTCAAACGAAACTGATGATCAAAAATAATCGCCGCATCCAGGGTGCCGCTCTCTACCCGCGCCAGTAGTTCGGCCACTTCAAGCTCGTGAGACTCTTTCCAAGTAAGGCTGGGGTAGTCACGCTGCAGTGATAGCAGTGCCTGACTGGTGCCCGCTTCGCTTAGCGTGCCAAGTTCCAGGTCGACAAGATCTGCCGGTTCATCAATGCCGTTGAGCCCGCGGCGATACACCACCAGCGGCTGCATCTGAATGATGGAGCGGGTGTAGTGAATGCCTGGTGAATCCGCCAGCAGGGGGAGGGCCGCGGCACCTAAGTCGCCCTGCTCGCGCACGGCGGGGAGCACGCTCTCCGGGTGGTGGCTTGCGTTCAGGTTGAGGCTAACTCCCAGGTAGTCCGCAAAGCGGTGCATCAACTCATACTCAAAGCCAGTCGGCCCCTGGCGGCCTTCGTAATAGGTGGTAGGTGTGTTGCGAGTGTGAATAGTGATGAACTCTTTTGCATTAATTTGCGCTAAATGTTCACCGCTTGGTACCGACGAACTGTGCGGCACCAAAATAAGCAAAAGTGTCGCGATCATCGCGAAATACGCCCGGTAATAGGCGATAAAGTGTTGGTAAATCAATGTCGGCATGATGTCTTGTCAACATGGAACAGTCTGCCACGATACCCAGCCTGATAGACGCTGTCACCTTGTTGATTTCGTGTGGCCGTCGCTTTCCAGTATCATAGTGGGATTGCCGCTTTGCGGCCCGGTGATTTCCTGCTCGAACTCTCCCTGCTTTAGAGGCTCCCAGATATGCTCGAACTGCGAGGCGCACCCGCCCTTTCTGCCTTCCGCCATGAACGGCTGTTAACGGTGTTGCGTGACCGTGTTCCGGAGGTGGAGGCACTGTCTGCCCATTACGTCCACTTCATTGACCACCACGAAGAGCTCGATCATGCCGCCGAGGCGCGGTTGGCGAAACTGCTGGAGTACGGCAGCCGAGACAGCCAAGAGATTCCCGACAACGCCCAGCGCTTTTTGGTCGTCCCGCGTTTAGGCACCCAGTCACCGTGGTCCTCTAAAGCAACCGACATTGCCCACAACTGCGGGCTTAGCCAGATCAGCCGCATTGAACGCGGCATTGATTACCGCGTAGAGCTGCGCGGCGCACCCAGCACAGAACAGCTGGAAGCGATTAGCGCGCTGCTCCATGACCGCATGACCGAACACGTACTGGCCGACGTAGCCGAGGCGGGCAAACTGTTTGCCCACCACTCGCCTGCGCCCCTTGGCAGCGTGGATATTCTGGAAGGCGGTCGCGACGCTCTTGTCACGGCTAACCGCGAACTTGGCCTTGCGCTGGCAGACGATGAGATCGACTACCTGGTAGCCGCCTTTATCGAGCTAGGCCGCAACCCCAGCGATGTTGAGCTGATGATGTTCGCCCAGGCGAACTCTGAGCACTGCCGCCACAAAATCTTCAATGCAGATTGGGTCATCGACGGCGAAGCCCAGAGCCACTCGCTGTTTAAGATGATCAAGAACACCTTCGCCACGTCACCGGATAACGTGCTCTCTGCGTACAGCGATAACGCGGCGGTGATCAAAGGCAGCCACGGCGGACGCTTCTTCCCCACGCCGCTCACCGGTGCCGAGGGCGAGCGTGCCAGCTACGATGCCCATCAAGAGCCGATCCACATTCTGATGAAGGTGGAGACCCACAACCACCCCACGGCCATTGCGCCGTTCCCCGGTGCGGCCACCGGCTCTGGCGGTGAGATTCGGGACGAAGGCGCGACCGGCATCGGCGGCAAGCCGAAAGCAGGTTTGTCCGGCTTTACCGTCTCTAACCTGCGCATTCCTGAATTTGTTCAGCCCTGGGAAGCCTTCGACTACGGCAAGCCCGAGCGCATGCAGTCCGCACTCAATATCATGCTGGACGGCCCGATTGGCGGTGCCGCGTTCAATAACGAGTTTGGCCGCCCCAACCTGACCGGCTACTTCCGCACCTACGAGCAGGATGCGCTCGGCGAAGGCGGCATTGCGCGTCGCGGCTACCACAAGCCGATCATGATTGCCGGTGGCTACGGCAACATTCGCGCACAACACGTGCAAAAAGGCGAGATCCCGGTCGGCGGCAAGCTGATCGTCATGGGCGGCCCGGCGATGCTGATCGGCCTGGGCGGTGGTGCGGCCTCCAGCATGGCCTCCGGTGAGTCCAGCGCGGACCTGGACTTCGCCTCTGTGCAGCGGGAAAACCCGGAAATTGAGCGCCGTGCCCAAGAAGTCATCGATCGCTGCTGGGCGCTGGGTGAGAAAAACCCGATTCGCTTCATTCACGACGTAGGCGCGGGCGGGCTGTCTAACGCCCTGCCGGAGCTGGTAAAAGACGGCAACCGTGGCGGTCTGTTCGACCTGCGTGCGGTGCCCAATGCCGAGCCGGGCATGAGCCCGCTGGAAATCTGGTGTAACGAAGCCCAGGAGCGCTACGTACTGGCAGTAGCCCCTGAAGACTTGGATACCTTCGACGCGCTGTGCAAGCGCGAGCGCTGCCCTTACGCGGTAGTGGGCGAAGCCCAGGCGGAGCACCACCTGGAAGTGCGCGACGGCCACTTCGAGACCAAACCGGTCGATCTGCCCATGAGCGTGCTGTTTGGCAAGCCGCCGAAGATGACCCGTTCGTTTGAGCGCCAAACCCCTGAGCTCTCGGGCGTCATGCTGGATAACCTGGACCTGCGCGAAGCGATGGATCGGGTGCTGCGCCTGCCCACGGTGGCCTCGAAAAGCTTCCTGATCACCATCGGCGACCGTTCCATCACCGGCCAAGTAGCTCGCGATCAGATGGTCGGCCCCTGGCAGGTGCCGGTGGCCGACGTAGCGGTCACCACCGCCAGCTTCGATACCCATGCCGGTGAAGCCATGGCCATGGGCGAGCGCCCGCCGGTGGCGCTCATCAACCCCGCCGCCAGCGCGCGCTTAGCGGTGGCAGAAGCAATTACCAACTTAGCCGCCGCGCCGATTGCCAAGCTGTCGGATATCAAACTCTCTGCCAACTGGATGAGCGCCGCCGACCACCCCGGTGAAAACCAGGCGCTGTACGACGCCGTTCATGCCGTCGGCATGGAGCTATGCCCGGCGCTTGGCATCGCTGTACCGGTGGGCAAGGACTCGATGTCCATGCGCACTGCGTGGCAAGAGGGCGAGGATGCCGAAGAGAAGAGCATTACCTCGCCGCTGTCGCTAGTGGTCACAGGTTTTGCGCCGGTGACCGACGCGCTGGCGACGCTGACGCCGCAGATCAACCTGGAACAGGACGAGTCTGATCTGATCTTGATCGACCTGGGGAACGGCCAGAACCGTCTTGGCGGCTCGGCGCTGGCGCAGGTCTATGGCCAAGTGGGCGATGAGTGCCCCGATGTGGACGACCCGGAAGATCTGAAAGCGTTTTTCGAAGTGATCCAAGGTCTGAACCGCGACGGTAAGCTGCTGGCTTACCACGACCGCAGCGACGGTGGCCTGTTGGTGACGCTGCTGGAGATGGCTTTTGCCGCGCACGCCGGTCTCGAAATCAAGCTCGACTGGCTGATCGACGAGCCGGTAGAAGCCTTCAACGCGCTGTTCTCTGAAGAGCTGGGGGCGGTGATCCAGGTAAGCCGTGAGCACACCGAAGAGGTGCTGACGCAGTTCGCCATGGCCGGTATCGAAACCTGCGGCGTGATTGCTCGCCCGCGTTACGACGACCAAGTGCGTGTCACGCTGTTCGAAGAGCCGCTGCTGGAGACTACCCGTCAGCTAACCCAACGCACCTGGTCCGAGACCAGCTACCGCATGCAGGCGCTACGGGATAACCCGGAATGCGCGAAGAACGAGTTCGACAACCTGCTCGACGTTCGCGACCCGGGCCTCAGCGCCGCACCGACTTTCGATATCAACGACGATATCAGCGCGCCGTATATCAACACCACCAAGCCGGCGGTGGCCGTGCTGCGCGAGCAGGGCGTCAACGGTCAGGTAGAGATGGCCTGGGCCTTCCACAAAGCGGGCTTCGATGCGGTGGACGTGCACATGAGCGACATCCTGGAAGGCCGTGTCTCCCTGGAGGAGTTCAAAGGCTTAGTGGCCTGTGGCGGTTTCTCCTACGGCGACGTGCTGGGAGCAGGCGGCGGCTGGGCGAAGTCAGTGCTATTCAATGAACGCGCCCGCGAGCAGTTTGAAGCTTTCTTCAACCGAGACGACAGCTTCTCGCTGGGCGTGTGTAACGGCTGCCAGATGCTCTCGCAGCTCAAAACGCTGATTCCCGGTGCGGAAAACTGGCCTGCCTTTGTGCGCAACGAGTCCGAGCAGTTCGAGGCCCGCGTTTCCATGGTTCGGGTCGAGAAGAGCCCCTCGATTCTGCTGGCGGGTATGGAAGGCTCCAAGCTGCCCATCGCTGTGGCCCACGGGGAAGGCCGCGCCGAGTTCCGCGATACGGCGCACCTGCGCAGCATGCAGTCGAGCAGCCAAATTGCCCTGCGCTATATCGATAACTACGGTCAAGTCACTACGCGCTACCCGGCCAACCCCAACGGCTCCCCGTCGGGCATTACCGGCCTGACCACGCCGGATGGCCGCGTGACGATCATGATGCCGCACCCCGAGCGGGTGACCCGCGCGGTCACCAACTCCTGGCGTCCGGCGAAGTGGACCGAAGATGGTGCATGGCTGCGCCTGTTCCGCAATGCGCGGGTATGGCTGGGCTAACGTCATGTGATCAACCCGATAGGTGATGGATGACACATCCTGAAAAGGCGGCCTCCGGGCCGCCTTTCTTGGCTAACGGGGCAGCGCCTTCGCTGCGCCCCTACCAAACCGAGGCGGTCAAGCGGGTAGTCAGCCACTTTCGCGCCACCAGCGCCCCCGCCGTAGTGGTGCTGCCCACCGGCAGCGGCAAGTCGCTGGTGATCGCTGAACTGGCGAGGCTAGCCCGTGGGCGGGTGCTGGTGTTGGCCCACGTGCGTGAGCTGGTGGAGCAGAACCACGCCAAGTACCAAGCCTACGGCTTGGAGGCGGATATTTTCAGCGCCGGGTTAAAGCGCAAAGAGGCTAGCCGCCAAGTGGTGTTTGGCTCGGTGCAGTCGGTGGTGCGTAACATGGAGCAATTCAACGACGCCAGCTTTACTCTGCTGGTAATCGACGAGTGCCATCGGGTATCGCTGGAGGAGGACTCCAGCTATCGGCAGGTGATCGAGCATCTACGGAGCCAGAACCCGCAGCTAAAAATCCTCGGCCTAACCGCCACGCCGTTTCGTTTGGGGCAGGGCTTTATCTACCACCGCCACCATCACGGGATGGTGCGTGGTTCAGAAGAGAGCTTTTTTGCCGACTGCGTGTTCGAGCAGCCGCTGCGTCTGATGGTCAAACAGGGCTTTTTGGCCGCGCCCAAGCGGCTGGATATGGCCATCGAGGGGTACGACTTCTCGGCGCTGGCGCCCTCGTCCAGTGGTCTGTTTCGGGAGGAGGAACTCAACCGGGTGGTGGCGGGCAACCGGGCGACACCGGGCATCATTGCCCAAGTGGTGGAGTACGCTGCCGACCGCCAGGGGGTGATGATTTTTGCCGCGACGGTGGCCCACGCCGAAGAGATCATGGGCTATCTGCCTGCCGACCAATCCGCGCTGATCACCGGTGCGACGGTCTCCGCCGAGCGCACCGCGCTGATCGATGCGTTCAAGGCGCGCAAGCTCAAGTATCTGGTCAACGTGGCGGTATTAACCACCGGGTTCGATGCCCCCCATGTGGATCTGATCGCGATTCTGCGGCCCACCGAGTCGGTCAGCCTGTATCAGCAGATCGTTGGTCGCGGGCTGCGCCTCTCGCCGGGTAAAGAGGAGTGCTTGATTCTCGACTATGCGGGCAACCCGTGGGATCTCTACGCCCCGGAAGTAGGCGAACCCAAGCCGGATAGCGATAGCGAACCGGTGCAGGTGCCCTGCCCGGACTGCGGTCACGCGAACCTGTTCTGGGGCAAGCGCGACGGTGAGCTGGTGATCGAGCATTTTGGCCGCCGCTGCCAGGGGCTGGTGGAGGACGACACCGGACGCCGTAGCCAGTGCACCTTTCGCTTTCGCTTCAAGGTCTGCGATGCGTGCGGGGCAGAGAACGATATCGCTGCCCGGCGCTGCCATGGCTGCGAGAAGCTGCTGGTGGATGCCGATGACAAGCTCAAGGAGGCGCTGCGGCTCAAGGACGCCAAAGTACTGCGGGTGAGCGGCATGCAGCTGGAGGCGACCACCAACGGGCGCGGCCTGCCGCGTCTCAAAGTGACCTATCATGACGAAGACGGTGCCAGCCTGAGCGAATGGTTTGCCCTGGAGACCGCCGCCCAGAGCCGCGCCTTTTATGCGGTCTTCTTGCGCGCCCACCTGCGCGCGCCGGGCGTGCCGTGGCAGCCAGCAACGCCAGACGACGTGGTGGCTGCCCAGTCTCGCCTGCGCCATCCCGACTTTGTGGTGGGTAGAAAGGTAGGCCGCCACTTTCAAATCCGCGACAAGCTGTTCGACTATCAGGGCCGCTATCGTAAAGCCGCCGAGGCGGCCGAGATGCCGCATTGATGGAGCGCTGTTACACTGCCGTTTTCAACTGACAAGGACTCGACCCGCGTGAGCGAGACGCCCAGCGCCGTGCCGGATCAAGACGCGATGCCCTCTGCGGTGGAGCCCACCGTGGAGGCCCTTGGGCGCCTGTTCGATGAGCCCATTACGCAGCTGCCGGAAGATCTCTATATTCCCCCCGAGGCGCTCCGGGTCTTCCTGGAAGCGTTCGAGGGGCCGCTGGATCTGCTGCTGTATTTAATTCGGCGGCAGAACCTGGATATTCTGACCATCAACGTGGCCACCATCACCCACCAGTACATTGAATACGTGGAGCTGATGAAAGCCATGGAGATTGAGCTGGCGGGTGAGTACCTGCTAATGGCTGCCATGCTGGCGGAGATTAAATCCCGGACGCTGCTGCCACGCCCTCCCAAAGCGGAAGGCGAGGAGGAAGAGGATCCCCGCGCCGAGCTGATTCGCCGCCTGCAGGAGTATGAGCGCCTAAAAGAGGCCGCTGAGGCGCTGGATACGCTGCCCCGCGTCGGCCGGGACTGGTTCAGCGTGCAGGCGGGCTTACCGCCGCTGGAAACGCGGGTGATCCATCCCGATGTAGAGCTTGATGAGCTGCTGGGAGCACTGTCCGATATTCTCAAGCGCGCCGAGCTGGCCCAGGCCCACCAGATCAGCCGTGAAGTGCTCTCCACCCGCGAGCGCATGCTGAAAATCATGGAGCAGCTCAGTCAGGATGGCGAGAGCGGCCGTTATACGCCGTTTGAAGCGCTGTTTACCCTGGAAGAGGGACGTGCCGGTGTAGTCGTGACCTTTATGGCCATTCTAGAGCTTGCCAAAGAAGCCATGATTGAGATTGTTCAAAATGCACCGCTGTCGCCCATTCATGTGCGTGCCCGCCAAGCGGCGCTGGTCGATGGGGAAGAGGACGCATTCGAGCGTTTGGAAGAGGAGCAGGGCGATGCCGCCTCAGCATTCGAAGAGTCTGTGTTTGAACCTGACGAGGAGTCGCGGTGAGAGACACCACGTTAGATGACATTATTGAAGCGGCGCTGCTAGCAGCGGGTGAACCACTGCCGGTTGAGCGCCTGGAAACGCTATTTTTGGCCGATGAGTGCCCTTCCCGCAAAGCGTTGAGGGAGGCGCTTTCACGGCTAGCGCTGCGCCACGATAACGGCGCGCTCGAACTGGTCGAGACCGCCTCTGGCTTTCAGCTACGCATTCGCCCACGCTTGGCCCACTGGGTCTCGCGGCTGTGGGACGAGCGCCCCCAGCGCTACTCTCGAGCACTCTTGGAAACGCTGGCGCTAATTGCCTACCGCCAACCGGTGACTCGGGGTGATATCGAAGATGTGCGCGGTGTGAGCGTCAGCAGTTCGATTATTCGCACGCTGATGGAGCGCGGCTGGATACGCGTGGTGGGCCACCGGGACGTGCCGGGCCGTCCGGCGGTCTATGCCACCACGCGCAGCTTTTTGGATGACTTCGGGCTGAAAACCCTGGATGCGCTGCCGCCCATGCATACCCTGGTCAACGGTGACGATCGCGAAGCGCTTTCTCTGGAGGAGGCATCATCCGAACAAAACCCGCCGCTAGCACTGGACGAAACGGTGCAAAGCGTGCAGGATGCGCCACCCCAGCAAGATGAGAATACGTTGGCAGAGAGTGCCGACCACCACGCCGAGACGGCGTTAACCCAGCCGCTCAGCTTTGCCGATTTAGAGGCGCGGCTAGCGGCACGTGCGCAGCGTCAACATGAGGACGCTGACACGCAGACCAACGATGTGAGGTCAGACGACCATGAGTGAAAGTAACAACACCACGCCGCCTACCAGCGAAAAACTGCAGAAAGTGCTGGCCCGCGCGGGCCTTGGCTCCCGCCGTGAAATGGAAACTGCCATTGCCGATGGTCGGGTGAAGGTGAATAGCCAAGTGGCCAAACTGGGCGACCGAGTGGAAGCGCGGGATAAGGTCAGCTTTGATGACCGCCCGGTGACGCTGCGTCCGGAAGAGGAAGTGCCGCGCCGGGTCATTATGTACAACAAGCCGGAAGGCGAGCTGTGCACCCGTAAAGACCCGGAAGGCCGTCGCACGGTCTTTGAGCGCCTACCGCGCCTGAAAGGCGAGCGCTGGATTGCCATTGGCCGCTTGGACATCAATACCAGCGGCTTGCTGCTGTTCACCACCGACGGTGAACTTGCCAACCGCTTGATGCACCCCTCTACCCAGGTAGAGCGTGAGTACGCGGTGCGGGTCATGGGCGACGTCAAGCGCGAGCATATCGTCGCGATGGTCGACGGTGTGATGCTGGAAGATGGCCCGGCGCGCTTTACCGACGTACAGGAGTTTGGTGGAGAAGGCATCAATACCTGGTTCCACGTGGTGATTCTGGAGGGCCGCAACCGTGAAGTGCGCCGCCTGTGGGAATCCCAGGGGCTTACCGTTAGCCGCCTGAAGCGTGTGCGCTACGGCAATATCTTCCTCGACAAGCGGGCGAAAGCCGGTGAGTGGGTCGAACTCTCTCAGGATGAGGTGGATGACTTAGCGACGCTGGCCAACCTGGAAACCCGCAAAGTGCCTGAGCTGACGCCAGACGAGAAGAACCGCTGGAGCCGCGACAAGCATAAGCGTCGTCCGGTGCAGGCGATGCGCAAGCCGAAACCCAAGCGCGGTTAGGCTAGGCGCGGTTCAAGCAGTGCGCTCTGCACGGGGTAAGGCTTTTTGGCACCGTGCAGAGCAGTAGATATAGACGAAAGATAAAAAAGGGCTTGCTATTCACAAGCCGTATCCGTACTATATGCATCCGTTCGGACGGGTCGTTAGCTCAGTTGGTAGAGCAGTTGACTTTTAATCAATTGGTCGTAGGTTCGAATCCTACACGACCCACCATCCGAAATAAGCAAACGCATCAGGTAATAGTTTCACCAATGCTTTGTTTTCAATATGTGTTTCGATGTGAGTTAGTGTAGTATTTGCTAGTCGTTTTTGATTAGCGCAGCAAAATTTGGGTCGTTAGCTCAGTTGGTAGAGCAGTTGACTTTTAATCAATTGGTCGTAGGTTCGAATCCTACACGACCCACCAAATTCCGACGCCCTTGGTAGCTTGCTGCCAGGGGCGTTTTGCTATGCACGTTTTGCCGCGCTGCAACGTGACTTTCTGCTTGCAGCGGGCAACGATTGTCCACCACAATATGATGACAATAACGTGATTGCCACGGTGGTCCAGTGGTGAGACGCGTGGTGAGAAGCATAGTTAGAAGAATAGTGAAAAACGTATTGGTTAACGCATAATCGATAGATCGTTTGGCTGCCGAAGATGTCACGGCAGCCCTGGCTCTAAGCAAGCCAGGCTGGTGACGTGCCACCGCGAGAGACGCAGCGGCCGTTGCCCCCGAGTGCGGCGCATGCGGAGCGCATACGCCGTGACTGGTGTTTAACAGGGGGATTCCCTGTTCGTCACAGTGGTAGACACAATGACTATGATGACCTCTCAAGCTGAGCTAGACGCTCCGCTACCAAGCCCGTACTGTCCTACCCGTATCCCTGCGGAAGACGAAGCGCGAGTGGCTGAAATCAAGCAGTTGCTCAAGGCGAATAACGCCGTTTTGGTAGCGCATTACTATACCGACGATGCCATTCAGCAGCTTGCTGAAGAGACTGGCGGCTGTGTGGCGGACTCCCTGGAAATGGCCCGCTTCGGTGCCCGTCACGATGCCACCACACTCGTGGTGGCAGGCGTACGCTTTATGGGCGAGACGGCCAAGATCCTTTCCCCAGAAAAGCGTGTGTTGATGCCTACGCTCGAAGCGACCTGCTCGCTCGATATTGGCTGCCCGATTGACGAGTTCAGCGCGTTCTGCGATGCCCATCCGGACCGTACGGTGGTGGTGTACGCCAATACCTCGGCGGCGGTAAAAGCGCGTGCCGATTGGGTCGTGACCTCTTCGATTGCCGTGGAGGTCATTGAGCACCTGCAGGAGAAGGGTGAAAAGATTTTGTGGGCACCGGATAAGCATCTGGGTGGCTATATTCAGAAAAAAACCGGTGCCGACATGCTGATGTGGGACGGTGCCTGCATCGTGCACGAGGAGTTCAAGGCGAAAGGCATTCAAGACTTGAAGCGTCTGTATCCGGATGCCGCCGTGCTTGTCCACCCGGAGTCGCCGGAGGCTGTTGTGCAGCTGGCCGATGTGGCTGGCTCTACCTCCCAGCTCATCAAAGCAGCGCAAACGCTGCCCAATGAACAGCTGATTGTGGCCACTGACCGGGGCATTTTCTTCAAGATGCAGCAGGCCGTGCCTGAGAAAACGCTCTTTGAAGCGCCCACCGCCGGAAACGGTGCGACGTGCCGCAGCTGTGCCCATTGCCCCTGGATGGCGATGAACGCGCTGGATAATTTGGCAGGCGCGCTGCGTGAAGGCAGCGGCGAGATCTTTGTTGATGATGCCTTGCGTCAGCAGGCGTTAAAGCCCCTTGAGCGTATGTTGAACTTTAACGCTTAAACATTAGCGCTTAAGTATCAGCGCTTTAATATCAGTACAACGTTTCTGCTGTAAGCCAAAAGCCCGAACGCGATGCGTCGGGCTTTTTTGTATGTGTTGCATGTGCTTTATGGCGCTAAAACTTCTCTAGCGCCTCTCGGTACTCAAGAAACGCTTCTCTGCGCTGTTCAATGCGCGCTAGCGCCTGAGTGTCGTTTTCTTGCTGGGCGGCGTCTTTGGCAATACTTAACTGTCGAATGCCGCGGTCCACTCGGCCGGTGAGCTGCAGGTGCTCGGCACGGGCCAGGTGACCCCAGCCGTTAAACCCGCTGCGCCCGGCGGCCTCTGCCAGCAGGTTGAAGCCCTGGGGGCTTTCCGGGTGCTGCGTGGTGATATCTCGAAGCAGTTCGTAAGCCGCTTCTGGATCGCGCTGTAGCTGCGCCTCCGCTAGGGTCAACTGAGCAGGCAGATAGTTAGGCATCAGCCGCAGCAGCCGCTGGCTGCGGGAAATGGCCTCATCGTAGCGTTGGGCTTCCAGGGCTACGTTCGCCGCGGAGGCGGGCAGCATGCCGTAATCAGGAAGCTCGTTGGCAAGCTGATCGAGGGTTTGCAGCGCGCGGTCGGTTTGACCATTGTGCGCATCAATAAGTGCGTTGATATAACGCAGCGCAGGCTCCTCGGCATCCTCCTGAGCCAGCCGCGAAGCCGCTTGCTGGGGTGAATTGCGGTAAATGCTCAGCAAAGCGCGAGCGCGCATCATGTCGTAGAGCGTATCGCTGGTGTAGCGGCTGGCCACGCTAAGCTGAGAAACCCGCGCTTGGGCGTCGCTCAGGCGGCTATCTGACACAGGGTGGGTCAATAGAAATTCAGGCGGCGTGCCGCCTTGAAGCCGCGACAGGCGCTGCATGGTATCGAACATACGCACCGTGGCCTCTGGGTCGTAGCCTGCCTCTGCCATGGCCTGTAGGCCAATACGGTCAGCCTCTTGCTCAAAACGTCTGGAGTAGGTGAGCTGGTCCTGAATAAGCGCCGCCTGAGAGCCTATGGCGGTGGCAATGCCTGCATCGCCGCCGCCGCTGGCAGCAATCAGCATACCGGCTAGCATAGCCGCCATGGCGGGCAGCTGGGTCTGTTCTGCACGGGCGCTGCCACGGGCGTAGTGGCGTTGGGAAAGGTGGCCAAGCTCGTGGGCAATCACCGATACAAAAGCGCCTTCATCTTCAGCAAAGGCAAACAGCCCTGAATTAATGCCCACCACGCCGCCGGGCACCGCAAACGCATTGAGCGAACGGTTATCCACCATCACCGTGGTGGTTTGCAGGCTGCCGAGCTGGCTGTAAGGAGCCAGGCGTGCCACCAGGCTCTCCAGGTAGTCGCTGACAATAGGATCCTGCCACTGAGGGGCCTGGGCACGAAACTGGCGCAGCCATGCGCGGCCAAGGCGAAACTCCTCATTGCTTACCGATGCCGATGCGCCCCCTAAACTGGGCAGTTGGTAGTCGTCATAGCTGTGGCTGGGCAAGCTAACGCACAAAGCGCTGAGCGAGAGCGCGAGCGTGCAGGCCCAGCGAGAGTAGGCGGGTCTAAAATGCAGCATGACATCCCCATTCGTTCGAATAATAGGCACGGCTAACAACGGTGTGACATTGATTCAGGCAGGGAAGTGCCGTTAAATCAATATCGCAGTGGGCATCGCAAAAAAACAGTTTATGCAACAATGCGATGGTTATGTAGCCATTGAACGATTTAGCATCATGGAAGCTGCCTTTGGGGGAGAGTATGTCTGAGCAAACAGCGTCAGGGTTAGCCGAAGGGCTTAAGCCCGATCAAGTGTTGGACGCCACCGGATTGCACTGCCCGCTACCGCTGCTAAAGGCGAAGCAGGCACTGGCAGGCCTTGCGCCAGGCCAACTGCTGGAAGTAAGTGCGACCGATGCGGGCTCGTGGCGGGATATGGCGGCATTTACTGAGCTAAGCGACCATGTGATGGAAGCGCGGGTGCAGCGCGGCGACGTGTATGTATTTTGGATTCGTAAAGCAGGGAACACCCACTCATGACCATGCGCAGTATTCTGAAAAGTTGGGTAGAGCGCTACTTTTCAGACGAAGAGGCGTTAATTCTTCTGGTGGTGCTGGTGGCAGGGTTTGCCGCCATTATTTGGTTTGGCCGCATGTTGGCACCGTTCTTTACCGCGTTGGTGCTGGCGTTTTTACTGCAAGGCGTGGTTAGCGCGCTCACGCGACGTCGAGTGCCGCATTTGCTGGCTGTCATTATGGTGTTTTTGGCATTTGTCAGCGTGCTGCTCACGCTAGCGTTTATCTTGATGCCGCTGATCTGGAATCAGCTGGTCGGGCTCGTTCAAGAGACGCCGCGCATGTTTGCCAGCGGCCAGGGCTGGCTAGATCAGTTGCAGGAGCGCTTCCCTAATATCGTGACGCCTGATCAGATGCAGAGCTGGATTGGCGTCGCCGGGCGGGAAATTAGCCAGCTAGGTCAGCGCGCCTTGACGCTCTCGTTGACCTCGCTTGGCAATGTCATGTCGTTGATCATCTATTTGGTGTTAGTGCCGATTTTGGTCTTTTTTATGCTGAAAGATCGTGAGGCGCTGGTGGGCTTTACGCTCTCGCTGCTGCCGCAGAAGCGTACGCTGCTGACGCGCATCTGGCATGAAATGGATCGCCAAATCGCCAACTATATCCGCGGTAAGTCCATTGAGATCGTCATCGTCGGCACGGTGGCGTATATCACCTTTGCCTTTTTTGGCTTGCCCTATACGGCGCTACTGGCCGTGCTGGTCGGTTTTTCCGTATTGGTGCCCTACATTGGCGCGGCGGTGGCAACCATCCCCGTGGCGGCGGTAGCGGGCTTCCATTTCGGTATTAGCGAGCAGTTTGTCTACGTTTTAGTGGCCTACGGCGTGCTGCAGGCACTGGATGGCAACGTACTGGCCCCCGTGCTGTTCTCAGAAACCAATAACATCCACCCAGTCTCGATTATCGTTGCGGTGCTGTTCTTTGGCGGTATTTGGGGATTCTGGGGGGTGTTTTTTGCCATCCCGCTTGCCACGCTGCTGAAAGCGCTGGTGTATGCATGGCCAAGAGGGCTTGAAGGCCGACAAACATCGCAGGTGCCACCGCTGAAGCAGGATTAGCCGTGAGCATGGCTGTGCCCCGATATGGGCACAGCCAGCGGTGCATTATTACTGGCTATTCAGTGCCTGCGCCGCGCTTAGTACCTCATCTACGTGGCCAGGAACTTTAACGCCGCGCCACTCTTGGGCAAGCTTGCCATCCTGGTCGATCAAGAAGGTGCTACGCTCGATGCCCAGGTGCTCTTTGCCGTACATTTTCTTGAGTTTGATCACATCAAACAGCTGACAAACGGTTTCGTCTTTGTCGGAAATCAGTTCAAAATTGAAATCCTGCTTGGCTTTGAAGTTTTCCTGGGCGCGCAGACCGTCCCGGGAGACACCGATGACCACGGTGTTGGCGGCATCGAAGGCAGTTTTGCGATCACGGAAGTCGCCGCCCTCGGTGGTGCAGCCTGGCGTGCTGGCTTTCGGATAGAAGTAGATGACTACCTGCTTGCCACGCAGTTCCGACAGCGTGATGGTGTCGCCGCCGGTGGCTGGGGCGGAAAAATCAGGGACGGGCTGGCCGAGTTCAATCGCCATAAAGGCTCCTTATGGGGGTGACTTTCATAGAAAATTACACGCAAGCGCTGCGCTGCTGTCAAAGCGTTAAGTAAACTCGCAGCGCTTTACGCTGTACAGGCTCGAATCGCCTGAGTACCATTTGCTGTTTGTGGGCAGGGGTGATCGCGCTCCTTCAAAGTATCAACGCCGCGTCTTAACTCAATGTACGTCATTGCACCCTACGTGGCAGCTTGATTTCAACTTTTTGCAGGTGAGGAAAATACGGATGATCACAGGCAGCATTGTCGCCCTGGCGACGCCGATGAAAGTCAATGGCGACATCGACTGGGAGGCGCTTCGTCGTCTGGTGAACTTCCACCTCGATAATGGCACTGATGCCATCGTCGCTGCGGGCACCACGGGTGAACCCACGACCATGTCCTTTGCTGAGCACTTTGATGTGATCCGCAGCGTGGTTGAAGAAGTCAATGGTCGCATTCCTGTCATTGCCGGTACCGGGGCGAACGCTACCTCGGAAGCCGTTGAGCTGGCGCGCTACGCCAGTGAAGTGGGCGCGGACTACTGCCTATCCGTCTGCCCCTACTACAATAAGCCTACCCAGGAAGGCCTGTACCAGCACTTTAAAGCGGTCGCTGAAGGTAGCAAACTTCCGGTCATTATGTACAACGTTCCTGGCCGCACTTGCTCCGATCTCTACAACGAGACAGTGGTGCGCTTAGCGGAAGTGAACAACATTATCGGCCTAAAAGATGCCACCGGGAACCTTGAGCGCGCTGAGGATCTAATCTCACGCCTGAAAGGCAGCGATTTCATGCTCTACTCGGGTGATGACGCAACGGCCTGCGATTTCATGCTAATGGGTGGGCATGGTGATATCTCCGTGACCGCGAACGTTGCCCCCAAAGCCATGCATGACCTGTGCGCGGCTGCTGTGGCTGGCGATGCCGACAAGGCTCACCAAATTAATACGCGCTTGATGCCGCTGCACACTAACCTAGGCATTGAATCTAATCCCATTCCCGTAAAGTGGGCGCTGCACCGCATGGGTTACATGGAAGCAGGTATTCGTCTGCCGCTGACGTGGCTGTCGGAGAAGTACCACGGCACGGTAAGCGAAGCACTGCAGCTGGCGGGCGTCGTAGAGGAGTAACCCGGCGCTCGAAACCCTTTTGCTACCCGGTGATGGCATGGCCTTCCGGGTAACTGACCTGTTGACTGTTAAGGTGGCTTGATGAGCTCTGTGCTTGAACAACGTGCGCTTAAATGGATACCGCTGGCACTCGCAGCTGCTGTCACACTGGCAGGTTGCGCGCGCGATGGTTATTACCACGACCGCAACTTGGACTACACCGAAGCGGCTCCTGCGCCGCCCCTCGTGCTGCCTGAAACCCGTAATACGCAGCGTTACCAAGATGCCATGCCCGTTACCCAGATAGCGTTGCAGGGCTCACAGCTTGACGAACCGGCAGAGATTGAACCGCCGCAGCCGTTGGCCATTGGTGGTGGATTAGAGCCTGAGTACGTTGAGCGCCGTCAGGTGGGCGATCAAAGTTGGTTAGTAGTGGCCGCCGACCCTGGTACCGTTTGGCCACAACTGGAAGCGTTTGTACGCAGCCGCCAGCTTCCTGTTCAAGAGAGCAGCGCCACCCAAGGCGTGATCGTGACCCCGCAAGCCACACTAAGCCTGCAGAGTGCCCTGCGCGCTGGTAGCAGCGAAGTGCGCTGTGACCAGAGTGGGCAAAGTGCTGAGAGCTGCTTAACGGCACTAGAGCAGTACCTGGGCGCGCGTAGCGCAACGGCTAGCTCCTCTTCCTGGACCGCTCAGCGCTTGGCTAGCGAGCAAACGCTGCAACTGCGTCAACAGGGCGATGAGTGGGAAGTGCTGATTCCGCAACCCATCGACCGCGTTTGGGCGGAGCTGAACCACTACCTCTCTCTTGATTTCACCCAAGAGGGGCAGCGTAATCTGCTCGCGACCTCCGCCGATGACTATGAGTTCTTGGTGGAGTACATGACGGAAACTGAGCGTGGGCGCAACCCGCTGCAGATCGTCTTTGGCCCTGATGTTAAGCAGATTCGACTAGCGCTTGAGCCCAACGGTGACCAGACCGTGCTGCGGGCTATCAACGCCAGCGAGCGTAGTTTTAGCGCTGATGATCAGCGCGAGTTGCTTGAGCGCGTCTCCGGCTACTTACGTTAACCCTTTGACTCTCACTTTCTCACGGAGCCTCCATGGAAAAGCGCCAAGAACTCTATGCCGGCAAGGCAAAATCTGTCTACACCACTGACGATCCTGACCTGCTGGTACTGCAATTTCGTGATGACACCAGCGCTTTCGATGGTAAAAAGAAAGAGGCGCTGGCCCGTAAGGGGATGGTGAACAACATTTTTAACGCTTTCATCATGGAGCGTTTAGAAGAGGGCGGTATCCCGACGCATTTTGAGAAGCAGCTTTCCGACAACGAAAGTCTGGTCAAAAAAATGCAGATGATTCCGGTCGAGTGCGTGGTGCGCAACATTGCCGCAGGTGGTTTGGTGAAGCGACTGGGCGTGGAAGAGGGGATTGCCCTTAACCCGCCGACCTTTGAGCTGTTCTTAAAGAACGACGAGAAGGGCGACCCGATGATCAATGAGTCGCTGGCGGAAACCTTTGGCTGGGCAACCCCCGAGCAGCTCGCCAAAATGAAGACGTTGACGTTTAAGGTGAATCATATCCTCAAGCAGCTGTTTGCCGAAGGCGATATGCTGTTAGTGGATTACAAACTGGAGTTCGGCGTGTTCAAAGGCGAGGTGGTACTGGGTGATGAGTTCTCCCCGGATGGCTGCCGTTTATGGGATGCCAACACCCGCGAGAAGCTGGATAAGGACCGCTTCCGTCAGGGGTTGGGTGGCGTCATTGAAGCCTACGAAGAAGTCGGCCGTCGTCTAGGGATTACCTTTCCCGCCTAACGTGTTTCGTTAGTCAGCGTATCGATCGCCACCACCTTCAGGGTGGTGGCGTCGTTTTCAAGGGGTGTTTCTTTTACCGCTTGGAATTTCACATCTATATCCCGCAGTCGTACCCCATAAATGCGCCCACTCTGCTCCTCACGCTGGTAAGCCGGGCGTGGGTCTTGGCCTAACACCTGCTCAATTAGCGCGTAGAGCGACGCTCCGTCGGCGCGGGCGGCAAGGCTGGCCTGGGCGGCCTGGCTAAAGCTCACGGGCAGCAGTGACGGGGCGCTGGGGGCAAATCCCGCCCGCGCCTCGGGCTTCGCTTCGGCCCAGGGCAGGTAGGGTTTAATATCGACCACTGGCGTGCCGCTGACCAAGTCACAGCCTGCCAAGTGCAAACTCACCCCTTGCTGAGTATCAATGTGCGATAGCTCAATCAGCGAAAGCCCCAACCGGTTAGGGCGATGGGTGCTGCGGCTGGCAAAGACGCCGACTTTACGGTTGCCACCCAGGCGCGGCGGGCGCACTAAGGGCGTCCACCGGGTTGGGCTTTGATGAAAGATGAATGATATCCATAGGTGGCTAAAGTCTTCCAAGCCCCGTACGGTGAGAGGATCATCAAACGGCGCTGTGAGTACTAGACGTGCATTGGCCGCTGGCGCTAACCCAGGCTGGCGGGGGACGCCGAATTTATCCGGATAGTCGCTGATAATATGACCAATGGGCGTCAGCGCAAATGACGCGCTATCTGAACGATCGTGCATAGCACTGCCTTTTGAAGGTTGGTCGGTGCCAACGTGGTCAACGAAGTCGTGGGTATTTAGTAATGTAGCGATGAGTATAAAATAGCCAACTGGCGGCAGACAGTGAGTTGTCCGTTGCCAGCCGCTAAATCGCATTGAGGCGAAGCATGTTGAAAACGAACGAACGCGCACCATCCCCTGCGCCCACCGCCCGCGTTACCTATCGCGCGGCGTTAGCCAAGGATGCCGCTGATCAGGCGGAAGTATTTTACCATGCCGTCATGCAGGGGGCGGCCACCCATTACGGGTTGGATGAGCGCCGCGCCTGGGCCAATGCGCTACCCCGCGAGGCGAGCGCCTGGGCGGCGCGCCAAGCGCTATACACTACGCTGGTAGCCGCTTGTGATGGCCGGTGCGTCGGTTTTTTAGAGCTTAATATCAGTGCTGGACGTATTGAGACCCTCTACGTGTGGCCGTCACTAGCGGGACGCGGCATAGGCACCACGCTACTGATCCATGCCGAGCGTATTCTGCTGGAACATGGCGTGTCTCAGGTGGAGATCGAGGCGAGCCTGGTACTCTACGAGCGCTTGCTACGCCGAGGCTTCGTGAACCACGGCGAGCAGTGGGTAGAGCGCAGCGGCGAGATGCTACAGCGCTACCGGCTCGTCA
The DNA here is from genome assembly GCF_056857535.1 of Vreelandella sp. L-25. Lineage (NCBI taxonomy): Bacteria > Pseudomonadati > Pseudomonadota > Gammaproteobacteria > Oceanospirillales > Halomonadaceae > Vreelandella > Vreelandella sp. L-25. The sequence goes on along the minus strand of NZ_JBSXNH010000069.1, from coordinate 26,891 downwards.
AGCAGCTAAACGCAGTGGAAACCTAGCCGCTCAGACGTTAAAGGTTTGGGTGATGCGCATCGACAGGTCGATGGACTTCACATCTTTTGTCAGCACGCCGCTAGAAATGCAGTCTACGCCGGTGTCGGCAATCGCTTTTAGCGTGGTGTCATCCACATTGCCGGAGGCTTCCAGAGTGGCGCGTCCGCCATTGATTTCCACCGCCACGTGCAGGTCTTCAATGGCGAAGTTATCCAGCATCACGATGTCGGCACCTGCCGCCAGCGCTTGGTCCAACTCCTCGAAGGTTTCGACTTCCACTTCTACCGGCAGGTCGCTGGCTAGTTTGCGGGCCTGCGCCACGGCGGCCTGAATGCCACCACAGGCCGCGATGTGATTCTCCTTGATCAAGAAGGCATCCCACAGGCCCAGGCGGTGATTATGGCCACCGCCACAGGTGACTGCGTACTTTTGTGCCAAGCGTAGCCCCGGTAGCGTTTTGCGGGTGTCCAGCAGGCGTACGCCGGTGCCTTCGATCAGGTCTACATAGCGGCGAGTGGCGGTGGCCGTGGCAGACAGCGTCTGCAGAATGTTCAGCGCTGCGCGTTCACCGGTCAGCAGGCTACGGGCCGGGCCTTCAATCTCTAAAAAACACTGCTCCGCATCTAAAACATCGCCGTCAGCAGCCTGCCAGCGTAATGTCACGCGGCTATCCAAACGACGAAAAATTTCATCAACCCAGGCAACGCCACACAGCACGGCAGGTTCACGGGTGATCACCTTAGCGGTTGCCCACTGGTTCTCAGGAATCAGCTGAGCCGTGATATCTCCCGTACCAACGTCTTCCGCTAACAGGCGGGCAGCACAGGCGCGAATCTCTTCAGCAAGAGCAGTTTGATAATCCATAGCGGTGGGGTCTCTGGGCGTCGTCTTCGATGACGGGCATTATAGTGAAACAGAACGCTAACGTAGAGGAGCGAGTGCGATCATGAACCAAGAAAACAGGGCAGGGCAGTGGTCCAGGGCACGGCAGGTAGCGTCGCCTAACCAGGATGCACGCCCTCACGGCGAGGTATCGCTGCTGCTCTTGCACGCCATTAGCCTGCCGCCAGGGCAGTTCTCGGGCGATGCCATCGAGGCGCTATTCACCAATCGACTGCCCCCGGACGGACACCCTTTCTTTGCCGAGATCGCCCACCTGCGGGTATCGGCCCATCTGTTGATCCGTCGCGACGGCGAGTGCGTTCAGTTCGTCGATACCGACCAGCGTGCCTGGCATGCCGGTCGCTCCTGCTGGTGGGACCCTGCGCTGGGCGTATGGCGATCCAGGCTCAACGATTTTTCTGTGGGCATCGAACTTGAGGGCGATGATGACACTCCCTTTACCCAAGCGCAGTACACTTCCCTCGTCGACGCGGTGGGGTGGCTGATGGCTCGCTACCCGGCTTTGACGCCACAGCGAATCACCAGCCATGCCAAAGTAGCGCCGCTGCGTAAAACCGATCCAGGGCCCGCCTTCGATTGGGCGTATTTCCGCCAGCGATTGTCACAGGCGGCCTTTAAACGATAAAAGCGTGGGTTAAAAAGTAGCGTTAAGTGGTTCTTGAGGCAGGTAATAAAACGGTAGTTTAACTACATTCAGAAGGTGTTAGTCGCAGCGACAAAGGTCTTATAAAGCGCTTATGTTGCAGTGCAATAGTTTGTTTTCGATGGCTTTTTGCGGCGTGCCGGAATTGGCAGCGTGGCGACTTTGCGGTATCTTCGCATATACAAAAGGCTAATTTTTACCAAATACCTGTAGCTTAACTACATTCATGAAAGCGTAGCTCATTGAATGTAGGGTGAAAATCCCCTGCTCGATGCATCGCGTCGGCTATTCACAGGCCTGTGGTGGCCAAACACTGCAGCCGCCCCAGGCCCGAAGGGTTGGCGGGGCTCATTGTCATTTATCGTCATTCGGAGAGACCTCTATGAGTCTGGAGACAAGAGAAGATCTCGATCCGGTCGAAACCACGGAGTGGCTGGAATCCCTGGAATCGGTACTGGATCGTGAGGGCGAGGATCGTGCCCGCTACCTGATGACCCGCCTGGCGGATCGCCTGCGCCGGGACGGGATGAAGGTGCCCTTCTCGGTGACAACCCCCCACCGTAATACGATCCCGGTTCATCGCGAAGCGCCCATGCCGGGCGACCTGTTCATGGAGCGTCGCATTCGTTCCCTGATTCGCTACAACGCGATTGCCCAGGTGATTCGTAACAACCGGGCCAACCCGGGCCTGGGGGGCCACATTGCAAGCTTCATGTCGTCCGCCACGCTGTACGACGTGGGCTTCAACCACTTCTTCCGCGCCCCCAAAGGCGACTTTGAAGGCGACCTGATTTACATTCAGGGCCACGTGGCACCGGGTATCTATGCGCGCTCCTTCCTGGAAGGCCGCCTGACCGAAGAGCAGATGGACAAGTTCCGTCGTGAAGTCGACGGCGATGGCCTCTCTTCCTACCCGCACCCGTGGCTGATGCCGGACTACTGGCAGTTCCCCACGGTCTCCATGGGGCTTGGCCCGATTCAGGCTATCTACCAAGCCCACGTGATGAAGTACCTGCATCACCGTGAGCTGAAAGACATGCACGACCGCAAGATCTGGTGCTTCATGGGCGATGGCGAGTGTGACGAGCCGGAATCCCTAGGCGCGATCTCCCTGGCGGGCCGTGAGAACCTCGATAACCTGATCTTCGTGATCAACTGTAACCTGCAGCGCCTGGACGGCCCAGTACGCGGCAACTCCCGCGTTATGGACGAGTTCGAAGGCGTCTTCCGCGGTGCCGGTTGGAACGTGATCAAGGTCGTTTGGGGTCGTCTCTGGGATCCGCTGTTCGAGAAGGATAAGAAAGGCATCCTTCAGAAGCGCATGGACGAGGCGGTCGACGGCGAGTACCAGAACTACAAGGCGAACGGCGGTGCTTACACCCGTGAGCACTTCTTTGGTAAGTACCCAGAAACCGAAGCGATGGTCAAAGACCTCTCCGACGAGGATATCTGGAAGCTCAACCGGGGTGGCCACGACCCGTTCAAGGTCTACGCGGCTTACCACGAAGCGGTCAACACCACCAACGGCAAGCCCACGGTCATCCTGGCGCACACCGTCAAAGGGTACGGCATGGGCAGCGGCGATGGCGAAGCCGCCAACGAAGCCCACCAGGTCAAGAGCATGGAGTACGAAGCGCTGAAGAAATTCCGCGACCGCTTCGGCATTCCGCTCACCGACGAGCAGCTCAAAGACGTGCCGTACTACAAGCCGGAAGAGGACTCTCCCGAGCTCAAGTACATGCACCTGCAGCGCGAGCGTCTCAACGGCTACCTGCCGAGCCGCCGCAGCGATTTCGAAGCGCTGGAAATCCCCAGCCTGGAAGACAAGACGTTTGCCTCCCAGATGGGCGGTTCCAAAGGCCGCGAAATCTCAACCACCATGGCCTTCGTGCGTATCCTGAATGGCCTGGTGAAAGACAAGCAGCTGGGCAAGCAGGTCGTGCCGATTGTCCCCGATGAGGCCCGTACCTTCGGTATGGAAGGCATGTTCCGCCAGCTGGGTATCTACACTGCCGAAGGTCAGAAGTACGAGCCGGTCGATAAAGGCCAGATCATGTACTACCGCGAGGACCAGAAAGGTCAGGTACTCGAGGAAGGCATTACAGAGGCAGGAGCGATGTCGGCGTGGATCGCCGCCGCGACCTCCTACAGCAACAACAACGTCACCCTGCTGCCGTTCTACATCTACTACTCGATGTTCGGCTTCCAGCGTATTGGTGATTTGGCATGGGCCGCAGGCGACCTGCAGGCGCGTGGCTTTATGGTTGGCGGCACCGCCGGGCGTACCACGCTCAACGGTGAAGGCCTGCAGCACCAGGATGGCCACAGCCTGATTCAGGCCTCCACCATCCCCAACTGCCGCAGCTACGACCCGACGTACGCCCATGAAGTTGCGGTTATCGTGCAAGACGGCCTGAAGCGCATGTTCACGGATCAAGAGAACTGCTTCTACTACCTGACCGTGATGAACGAGAACTACGAGCACCCCGAGCTTGAGAACGTACCGGCCGACGACATCGTCAAGGGCATGTACCTGCTTAAAGAGACCCAGGGTGACAAAGGGCGCGTTCAGCTGCTGGGTTCCGGCACCATTCTGCGTGAAGTGGAAGCTGCCGCTGAGCTGCTGGCCAACGACTGGGGCATCGGGGCGGACATCTGGAGCGTGACCAGCTTCAACGAGCTGCGTCGTGAAGCGCTGCTGCTGGAGCGTGAAGCGTTCCTCAACCCGGATGCCGAGGCCAACAAGCCCCACGTTACCAAGTGCCTGGAAGGTCGTGATGGTCCGGTGATTGCGTCTACCGACTACATGAAGCTCTACGCGGATCAAGTACGTGCTTGGGTGCCCAGTGATTACACTGTGTTGGGTACCGACGGCTTTGGTCGTTCTGATACCCGCGAGAAGCTGCGCTACTTCTTCGAAGTAGACCGCTACTTCGTCACCGTTGCTGCGCTGCGTGCGCTGGCCGACCGTGGTGAGCTTGATCGCAAGCAGGTTGGCGAAGCGCTGAAGAAATATGGCATCGATGCCAACAAGCCGAACCCGCTGACCAGCTAAACCGCTGCCCGGCGGACAGATGTCCGCCGGCTCGATCCGATTTGGAAGGAGCGCGACCTTGAGTAGCGAAATCATCAAAGTTCCCGACATCGGTGGGGATACCGATGTCGAAATCATCGAGATTGCGGTGTCAGAAGGCGACGTCATCGAAGCGGAAGACACCCTGATCACTCTGGAATCCGACAAAGCCAGCATGGATGTACCGGCCCCGAAAGGCGGCAAGGTGGTCAAAGTGTTGGTGAAAGAGGGCGATAAAGTCTCCGAAGGCGACGATATCGTTGAGCTGGAAGTGGAAGGTGGCGGTGAGAGCGATGCCGAGCCAGAAGCCGCCGCAGAAGACAGCCAGCCCGAAGCCGACGCGCCCGCCAAGCAGCCAGAAGCGGCCCCTGCGCCGAAGAAAGCCAGCGGTGGCAAGCAGACCGTCGACATCAAGGTGCCTGACCTTGGCGGCTCCGATAACGTCGAGATCATCGAAGTCGCCGTGAGCGAAGGCGATGACGTCAACGCTGAAGACCCGTTGATCACCCTGGAGTCTGACAAGGCTTCCATGGACGTGCCTAGCCCGCACAGCGGTAAGATCGTGTCGCTAACGGTGAAAGAGGGCGACACCGTTTCCGAAGGCGACGTGATTGGCCAGATGGAGATCGCGGGCGAAGGTGACGATACCGACGACGCGGACGCGCCTGAGCAGGCTGACGAGTCTGCCACCGCTAACCAATCTGCCGACGCCGAAGACGATGCGGCCGAAGAAGAGGGCGGCAGCGGCGAGCCCGAACGCAAAGAGATTCGCGTGCCGGATCTGTCAGGCTCTTCTGACGTGCCGATTATCGAAATTGGTGTTGCCGCTGGCGATGAAGTTGACATCGAAGACCCGCTGATCACTCTGGAGTCTGACAAAGCCTCCATGGACGTGCCAAGCCCCTTCAAGGGCAAGATTCTGGAGCTCACCGTCAAAGAGGGTGATACGGTCTCCGAAGGTGACGTGATCGGCTATATGGAAGTCGCGGGTGCCAAGAAAGCCGCACCCAAAAAAGCGGCTCCTGAAAAGGCGGATAGCAAGCCGCAGAGCGCACCCAGCGCCAAGCAGACTTCTCCGGCGGGTTCTCCCAGCCCCGAAGCGCAAATGGCCGCGCATAAGCCGCGTGACGGCAAGCTGGTTCACGCAGGACCCGCAGTACGCATGCTGGCCCGTGAGCTAGGCGTCGACCTTGGCCTCGTGAAGCCCAGCGGCCCGAAAGACCGCGTGCTGAAAGAGGACGTACAAGCGTACGTTAAGCAAGCCATTGCGAACCAGGGCAAAGCCCAGGCAGCCGCTCCTGCTGCCAGCGGTGGTGCAGGTATCCCCGCCGTGCCGGAAGTCGACTTCAGCCAGTTTGGTGAAGTGGAAGAGAAGCCGATGGGTCGCCTGCTCAAGATGGGCGCAACGAACCTGCACCGCAGCTGGCTCAACGTACCCCATGTGACTCAGTTCGATGAAGCCGACATCACCGAGCTTGAGAACTTCCGTAAAGCTATGAAGGCGGAAGCCGAAGCCCAGGGAGCCAAGCTCACGCCGCTGCCCTTCCTGGTCAAGGCGTGTGCCTTTGCACTGCGCAAGTTCCCGCAGTTCAACGTCAGCTTGAAAGGCGACGGCGATACGCTGGTATGGAAGAAGTACGTCCATATCGGTATCGCGGTGGATACGCCGGACGGTCTGATGGTGCCCGTGCTGCGCGACGCCGATAAGAAGTCCTTGATTGAGATTGCCAAGGAGATGGCGGAGCTGGGCAAGAAAGCGCAAACCAAGAAGCTCAAGCGGGAAGAGATGACCGGTGGCTGCTTCACCATTTCGAGCCTGGGTTCGATTGGTGGCACGGCCTTCACGCCGATCGTCAACGCCCCTGAGGTCGCGATCTTGGGTGTATCGAAAGCGCAGATGAAGCCGGTATGGGATGGCAGTGCTTTCCAGCCGCGCTTGATGATGCCGCTGTCACTCTCCTACGATCACCGCGCGATCAACGGTGCGGATGCAGCGCGATTCACCGCCTTCCTGGCGGACGTGCTCACCGATATCCGTCGCTTGCTGCTGTAAGCGATCATACGAGCAAGCCACAAGCGGCGCCCTTTCGGGCGCCGCTTGTGTTTAAACGGCTTAGCCGTGTAAACGGTGGCTTGGCGCAAACAGGGTGACCAAAGTACTAACGCTGGCCACTTTGCTGTTTTTGCTCAAAAAAACACAAAATAATCGTGCTCTCAGGCTTTTGGGGAGTTGTGTCGCCTGAACGGCACGGTTATTGTCGGTTCATTGATTTCATCTATCACTACCATTCAAGACGATCATTCAAGGAGCAGTGCCATGCGTTTAATCCTGTTGGGTGCCCCCGGCGCAGGGAAGGGGACTCAGGCTCAGTTTATTTGTGAGCAGTTCAAGATTCCCCAAATTTCCACCGGGGATATGCTGCGCGCCGCTATCAAGGACGGCACTGAGCTGGGCCTGAAGGTTAAAGAGATTATGAACAGCGGTGGTCTGGTGTCGGATGACATCATCATCGACCTGGTCAAAGAGCGTATTAGCCAGCCCGACTGTGAGAATGGGTTCCTGTTTGACGGCTTCCCGCGCACCATTCCTCAGGCAGATGCCATGAAGGAGGGCGGTGTGAAACTCGATCACGTACTGGAAATCGCCGTGCCGGATGAAGAGATCGTCAGCCGTTTGGCAGGTCGCCGCGTACACCCGGCCTCTGGTCGCGTGTATCACGTTGAGCACAATCCGCCCAAAGAGCCGGGCAAAGACGATGTGACCGGCGAAGCGCTGATTCAGCGTGAAGACGATCAAGAGTCTACGGTACGCAATCGTCTGTCGGTCTACCACGACCAAACCGCGCCGCTGGTGGAATACTACAAACAGTGGGCGAAAGAGGACCCGGCCGCCGCGCCGCAGTATCACCGCGTCGAAGGCGTGGGCAGCGTGGCGGACATCACGCGCCAGGTGAAAGAAGCGCTGAGCTAAGCGCGCCGCAGCGTCACGTGTCACGATGGCCCGCAGGCTTCCTGCGGGCCATCGTCGTTTCAGGCGTGTGACGGTATACTAGAGGCCTATTTTTACGGAGTGCAACACCGCTATGTCGTCGTTATACCTTCTGGCACTGGATGCCTCCTCCAGCGCCTGTTCTGCGGCTTTGCTCCGCCAAGCAAGCGGTCAGCGTGACTGTTTGGCGCGCTATGAAATGACGCCACGCGCGCACACCAAGCGCTTGATGCCGATGGTGGATGAGCTGCTCGCTGATGCGGGCATTGCCCCACAAGCGCTGAACGCCATTGCGTTCGGGCGTGGCCCCGGTTCGTTTACCGGCCTGCGCATTGCGGCCGGTGCTGCCCAAGGCCTGGCGTTTGGCTTGGACTGCCCGCTGCTCGGCATTTCGACCTTGGAGGCGCTCGCGCTACAAGCGCATCGGCGTTATCACTTTCGCCATGTAGTCACCGCGTTGGATGCGCGCATGGGCGAAGTGTATGCGGCCACCTGGCACTGCTTGAACGATACCCTAAGCTTACAAAGTGACGAGGTCGTCATCGCGCCCAGTGCATTCTGCTTGCCGGCCGACGAGACCGATTGGGTGGGCGTAGGCTCGGGCTTTAGCCTGTGGGATGAGTTTGCTGTCGGCGTGCAGGCCAGTATGTCGCAACATCTCACGGACTTAGAACCGCGCGCAGAGGAGATGGCCTGGCTGGCCGCGCGCGACTTGGACGCAGGCTTAGGCCGGGCGGCCCATGAAGCGCAGCCGGTGTACTTGCGCAATAATGTTGCCTGGAAAAAACCGGCATGAGCCAGCCGGTGCCACAGGTGGCCCTGCCGCCAGGGCTAACCCTGGGGTATGTGAATGGTCAGCTTGCCTTAGCGGGGGATGAGCGCCAGTACGGCAAGCCGCTCAGCGTTGATTTTGTCTCGGGCAAGGCCGCGCACCGCCGTCAGTTCGGCGGCGGCCGTGGGCAATTGGTGGCCAAAGCCTGCGGGCTTACCAAGGGCATCACGCCGAGCGTGGTTGATGCCACAGCAGGCCTTGGCCGCGACGCCTTTGTGTTGGCAAGCCTAGGCGCGCAGGTGCTAATGATTGAGCGGGTCGAAGCCATTGCGGCGCTGCTGCAAGATGGCCTTGAACGTGCCGCTAGCGCAGATGAAACGGCATTGATTGCCGGGCGAATGGCACTTCGCCATGGCGACGCCGCGGAACAGTTGGCAGCTCTCATCGCTGATGCTGAGTTTGCGCCTCAGGTCATTCATCTGGACCCCATGTTCCCCCATCGCGAAAAGTCCGCGCTGGTGAAAAAAGAGATGCGCGTGTTTCGTGAGCTGGCCGGGGATGATGACGATGCCCCGCGCTTATTAGCAGCGGCGCTGGAGGTGGCAACGCACCGTGTGGTGGTGAAGCGACCACGTAAAGCACCGCCCATTGCCGGGCCTGCGCCGCAGCACACGCTGGAAGGTAAAACGAGCCGCTACGATCTGTACGTTCATCGTTCACTCAGCCGCTGAGCGTGGATGAAGCAGCGTAGCAAGAGAAGGAGTCTCTATGCAGCACGAGTGGCGAGAAGGAAATCGTGTGATTCTGCTGCCGGAAGCATCGCGCTTTTTACCGGCGATGTTTGAGGCGGTGAGTCAGGCGCAGCACTACGTGCTGGTGGAGCTCTATTTGATGGAGTCCGGCGAGCTCGCAAACCAAGTCATTGACGCGTTAGCAGCCGCAACGCGGCGAGGGGTGAAAACCTATCTATTGCTAGATGGCTATGGCGCCATGGGGTTGGAGCGAAGCGACCGTGAACGTTTGCAGGCAGCGGGCGTGGCCTTGCAGCTGTTCAACCCGATTGGCTTCCACTCGCTGGCACGCAACCTGAGCCGTGACCACCGTAAGATCGTGGTGGTGGATGGCGAGGTAGCCTTCACGGGCGGGTTTGGCGCGGTGGATGAATTCCTGGAGGCCTGGTACGAAATCGCCGCCCGGGTCGAAGGGCCCGTGGTGGCCGACTGGGAGGCGCTGTTTCGTCGCTTGTGGTGTTCGCGGCTGACCCGCTATGCGTCCCCGCAAGGGCCGCGTCTGGCACTGCCGGAGGCGCGGGTAGCCGAGCCGCAGGAAGAGGGTGTCAGGGGCAGGGTCATCTCGGGGCGTGGCTATCGCTACCAGGCCATTCGGCACTCACTCTACGCGCGGGTCCACCAGTCTCGCCAACGACTGTGGTTATGTACGCCCTATTTTGTGCCGACATTTGCGCTGCGTCGTCGCCTGATTCGAGCCGCCCAGCGAGGCGTCGACGTTCGTCTGCTACTGCCCGGTGCCAAGCACGACCACCCCGGCGTGCGCTATGCGGGTCAGCGTTTTTATCAAGGGCTGCTGAGAGCGGGCGTGCGTATTTTCGAGTTCCAGCCGACTTTTATACACGCCAAGTTCGTCCTGGCCGATGAGTGGGTTAGCCTCGGCTCCTGTAACTTTGATCACTGGAACCTACACTGGAACCTAGAGGCCAATCAGGAGATCGAGGACTCGGCGTTTGCCTGCGAAGTGCAGGCGCTTTTCGAGCGTAACTTTGCCGCCAGCCAAGAGGTGGATGCCCATGCCTGGGCCGCGCGGCCCTGGTGGCAGCGCGCCCGGGAGTGGGTATATGGCGCGCTGGATGGCCTGGTGACGCGGCTCAAGTAGCGGCTACTTGCGCTTTTTGCCCTTGGCAGGGGTTTTCTTGCGGGGCTTGGGTTTGGGCGTCTCGGGGGGTACGCGGTAGTGCAGGTACAGGTCGAGCACCAGTTCGGGCAGCTGGGCCACCAGCGCTTCCTGATTGGCCTGGTCGCTGGCCATCTCGGCCATGTCGGGTTCGTCGTCAAACAGACCCGAGAGCAGCATGAAGGGCAGCAGCAGGGTGGCCGCAGCCTCTTCGTCTTCCTGGAACCAGGCGCTCTCGTCGCTGAATACGCCCTCCATAAAGCCTGCACACCAGTCGCCAATAGGGGTTTCCTCGGCGGGCAGGCCATCCAGCGTTAGCTCGAAGGGCAGCTCCGGTAGGCCACCTTGCTCCAGTACCGCCATGGTGTTGTCGCGCAGTAGCGTCAGCAGCTGGATGATCTCTTCGCGCTCGGCGGCGTCGCGGTAGTTGGGTTCGCCTTGGAATAGCTCCTCTAGCCACTGCTCGGTGGGCTGCTCGCTAGGGGCAATCGCCAAGGCGACTAGAAAGCCGTGGGCTGAAATCAGATCGAGGGCATCTTCGCCCACTTGCTCTGAATCGAGAAAATCATCCAGCCTGTCGAGCTGTTCATCATCAAGCAGCGGCTGAGGCGGGGCATTGTCGGGCGAGTTTGCTTCGGTCACGGTATTGCGCTCTGCCATGGGGAGCCTCGTGGTCAACGTCATCTTTGAAAACCGCTGTCGATCCGTCACAATCGAGCAACGTTACTAATGGCTAGTTTATCACTAATGAAGACGTCACCACTGCCCCCTTGGCCGCGCGATGAGCTCATGTCGCGTTCTCATGACGCGCTGCTTCAGGCGGCTCAAGAGCGCGTGGCGCAGGCCCTGGCACGCTGCCGAGAAGTCTACCCAGCGCTGCCTGCCCCAAAGGTATGGTTTGATTTGAAAGGTGCTTCAGCAGGGCAGGCGCATCTTGGGCGGGGTGGACTACGCTTTAACCCAGTGCTGTTGAAAGACAATCGACAGGCCTTCTTCGATGAAGTGATTCCCCACGAGATGGCCCACTGGCTGGTCTTTCATCTGGCCAACGGCACGCGCTTAAAGCCCCACGGCCGCGAGTGGCAGTCGGTGATGCGAAATCTGTTTGGCTTGGTGCCACGGGTGACTCACCGCTTTGATATTCAGCGTTCCCAACCGCGTCCTTATCGGTATGAGTGTGGCTGCCAGGTCCATCATTTTACCGCCAGACGTCATGCCTTAGTGGTAAAGGGGCGTCGTTATCGTTGCCGCCATTGTGATCAGACCTTGGTCTACAGCGCATTTAAAAACCTGTGATGCTATTTTAAATCATTGTTTTTAAAATAAAAAATGATAATACCAATGTCTAAAGGGAAGCCGTTCAGGACAGGTTTATGCTAGGTGAAGATTACGCGCGTCGGTGTAGTCAATAATAAGGCCGACACCATTTTCTAGAGAGTGCAACTTCACGGACAAAGGCAATTTCATGAGCGAGCATAAAAACGTCTATCCAGTGCGCGATAGCATCGCTGCCAAGGCATGGGCCGATAAAGATAAATATGCGGCAATGTATCAGCAGTCCATGGACGACCCAGAAGGTTTCTGGGACGAGCAAGCAAAACGCCTCGACTGGATTAAAACCCCCAGCAAAATCAAAAACACCTCGTTCGCCCGAGATAACGTCGATATCCGCTGGTTTGAAGACGGCGAACTTAACGTCGCGGCGAACTGCTTAGATCGCCACCTAGAGAAGCGCGGCGACCAAACGGCGATTATTTGGGAAGGCGATAACCCCAACGAATCCAAACATATTAGTTATCGCGAACTTTACGAGCGCACCAATCAGCTAGCAAACGGCTTGAAATCGCTGGGTGTTCAGAAAGGCGATACAGTAACGCTGTATATGCCGATGATTCCCGAAGCGGCCATGGCCATGTTGGCCTGCGCCCGTATCGGTGCGGTGCACTCGGTGGTATTTGGCGGCTTCTCGCCAGACGCTGTGGCCCAGCGGGTCATCGGCGCAGATTCCAAACTGGTGATCACTGCCGATGAGTCGGTTCGCGGTGGCAAGCATGTGCCGCTGAAAGAGAACGTCGACTCTGCGCTCAAGCGTGACGGCACCGATGTGTGCAAAAACGTGCTGGTTGTGAAGCGTACCGGCGGTGAGATCGACTGGCAGGAAGGCCGCGATATCTGGTTTGACGAGCTGGTCGACAAACAGTCCAGCGAGTGCCCAGCTGAGGCGATGAATGCGGAAGATCCGCTGTTCATTCTCTACACCTCAGGCTCCACCGGCGCGCCGAAAGGCTTGAAGCACACTACCGGTGGTTACCTGACCTACGCCGCCATGACGCATCAGTACGTGTTCGACTATCAAGAGGGCGAAATCTACTGGTGTACGGCAGATGTGGGCTGGGTGACCGGGCATAGCTATATCGTTTACGGCCCGCTGGCGAACGGTGCCACTACGCTGATGTTTGAAGGCGTGCCGAGCTATCCGACCCACGGCCGCATGGGTGAAATCGTCGATAAGCATCAGGTCAATATCCTCTACACCGCGCCCACAGCCGTGCGTGCGCTGATGGCTCATGGCGACAACGTGATGGATTCCAGCAAGCGTGATTCGCTGCGCTTACTGGGCTCGGTGGGTGAGCCGATTAACCCCGAAGCGTGGGAGTGGTTCTACCGCGTGATCGGCAACGAGAAGTGTCCGATTGTGGATACTTGGTGGCAGACAGAAACCGGCGGCATCATGATTGCGCCGCTGCCAGGGGCCACCGACCTGAAACCAGGCTCGGCGACCACGCCTTTCTTTGGCGTCAAACCTGCCCTGGTCGATAACGAAGGCCACCAACTCGAAGGAGCCACCGAGGGCAACCTGGTGATTCTGGACTCCTGGCCGGGGCAAGCGCGCTCTATTTGGGGCGATCATGAGCGCTTCGTTCAGACCTATTTCTCTACCTACGACGGCATGTACTTCACGGGCGACGGCTGCCGTCGTGATGAGGATGGCTACTACTGGGTCACCGGCCGGGTGGACGACGTGCTGAACGTCTCCGGCCACCGCATGGGCACCGCCGAGATCGAGTCGTCGCTGGTGGCGCACTCTGCCGTGGCCGAAGCGGCTGTAGTGGGCTTCCCCCACGATATCAAAGGCCAGGGCATCTACATCTACGTGACCCTGAACGACGGTATCGACCCCACGGACGAGCTAAAGAAAGAGTTGACCCAGTGGGTGCGTAAGGATATCGGCCCTATTGCCTCGCCGGATGTTATCCAGTGGGCGCCGGGGCTGCCGAAAACGCGTTCAGGTAAAATTATGCGCCGCATTCTGCGCAAAATTGCCGCCAACGAGTGCGATGGTCTGGGCGATACCAGCACGCTGGCAGACCCGTCGGTGGTCGATGACCTGATCGAACATCGTGCCAACCAGTAAGGGAAGCACCCCCATGAATCGTCTTGTGGGGGCTGTTTTCAATGACCAGCGTCACGCCTGGATTTATTGAATCAGGGAAAACTGCGTTAGTCTGTTGCGGTGCCGGCCATGAGCCGGCACCGCTGTTTCTGTTTGAATGACGTTCCAATAACAAATTGTGCATGTGATGCTTGGGCATGATGAAGCCCATGGGGTACCATGCTTCAACCGTATGAGCCTAGCGTCGCGGCGGCAGGCAACCCCGCTGCTCGAGGAACCGGAGGAATATCCATGGCAGTAGCCCATAAGTTTATCGTCGCTGACGACCATCCGCTGTTTCGTGCAGCGCTCACCCAGGCGTTGCGCCAGTTGGCCCCCCAGGCTGAGATTGTCGAAGCCGACACCATGGAAGCCACCACTGAGGTCGTTAATCGACACCCCGATGCGGATTTAATTCTGCTGGATCTTCATATGCCTGGTGCCCACGGCTTTTCGGGTCTCATCCAACTGCGCGGGCAGATGCCGGATATTCCGGTAGCCGTCGTATCCGGCAGCGATGAGCCCTACGTGGTGCGTCGTGCTATCGACTACGGTGCCTCTGGTTTTATTCCTAAATCATCGTCGCTGCAACTGATCGCGGAAGCGGTCGGTGAGATTCTGCAGGGTGAGGTGTGGTTACCGGAAGCACTAGCCAACGTACTGGAAGAGACCAGTGAAGAGGAGTCGCGCTTTGCTGAGGCGATTGCCTCGCTAACACCCCAGCAGTTTCGCGTGCTGAACATGCTGACCGAAGGCCTGCTGAATAAGCAAATTGCCTACGAGCTGAATGTGTCAGAAGCGACTATTAAAGCCCATGTGACGGCCATTCTGCGCAAGCTGGGCGTGCACTCGCGCACTCAGGCGGTTATTGCCGCGCAGAAACTGGAAGTGGAGCCGCCGAAAGTCGAGTCGTAACGGCTAACGGCAGGTGAACAGCGCCGCGCTTAGATTTTTCTAAGCGCGGCGCTGCTGTTTTTTAGTATTAGGGTTTGGCGCGGCTGGCCTGGAGAGTACGAGTGAGCAGTGCGCGTAGGGCGGCTGGTTTCACCGGCTTGAGCAGGAGCTGGTAGCCTGCCCGCTTGATCTCTTCTGCGACGGCTTCGGTACGGTCGGCGGTGATGACAATGCCGGGAACGGCCCCTGCAAAGCGCTCACTAAGTGCTTCTAGCGCCATCAGGCCGGTGATCTCGTTATCCAGGTGATAATCTGCCAGGATGGCGTCAGGATCACCGTCCATATTGCGTAGAATCGACTTTGCCCCACCGATGCTGGTGGCGGTAAACACTTCGCAGCCCCAGCCGCTGAGCATCGCAGTCATGCCTTCTAGAATCAGTGTTTCGTTGTCGATACACACAATCCGTGTGCCCGCCAGCTTATTACCGCTACGACGGCCGCTGGGCTCCTGATCGGCGACGGTTATTTCTCGGGCCGCAACGATGGGGACGCTAACCGAGAACACAGTGCCAACGCCTTCCCAGGAGCGCACTTTGATAGGGTGGTCGAGCACTCGGCTCATGCGATCAGCGATGGAGAGTCCCAGCCCCAGGCCTTTTTCACTCTCTTTATGACGGGAAACCTGATCGAGGCGTCGGAACTCTTGAAATATCTCCGTCAATTTGGATTCGGGAATCCCTGGCCCGCTGTCCCATACTTCGATCAGCAGTCGCCCTCCTTGGCGGCGGCAGCCAAGCAGCACGCGCCCCTCTTGAGTGTAGCGAATCGCGTTGGAGAGGAAGTTCTGCACGATCCGGCGCAGCATCTGCGGGTCGGAATCCACCCACTGCTGAGTGGGCACAACGTCAAGATCCAAGCCGCGATCATCGGCCATCACCTCAAACTCAGCGCGTAGTGGGCGGAAAATATCGGCCAGGGCAAAGTGGCTGCGCCGTGGCGTCAGCGCACCGGCATCCAGCTTGGAGATATCCAGCAATGTGCCGAGAAGCTCTTCGGCGGCCTGAAGAGAGTTATCGATATGGCCAATGGTGCGCTGGGTGTCGCTGGCGGTGACGTTCTGCATTAGCGCCGAGGTGAACAGCCGCGCGGCGTTCAAAGGCTGCAGCAGGTCGTGGCTGGCGGCGGCCAAGAAGCGGGTTTTCGAAGCGTTGGCGTCTTCAGCGAGCTGTTTGGCCTGGCGCAATGCCTGCTCCGCTTCGGCACGCACGCGGTTCTCTTGGCGTAGAGCAGCGTTGGCTTCGGAGAGCGCCTGGGTACGCTCGCGCACCCGCTCTTCCAGGGTTTCGTTGGTCTCTTTGAGGGCAATTTCTGCTTGGCGGCGCTCGGTAATATCTTGATACAGCGCGAAGAAACCCAAAATCGACTGGCTGTCACCAAAGTGCGGGGTGTAGGTCACCAGCATATAGCGCATGGCGTCGTTGACCTGCATGGAGACTTCAAAACTGACCCGCTCACCGGCCAGGGTGCGCTGTACCCAGGGCACCCGTTCTTCGGCCTGTTTCACCGGCAGCACGTCTTCGTAGCGCCGCCCAATCACCGCGTTGCGGTCGATGTTGAACGCCTGCTCGTAGGCGCGGTTGGTAAAGAGATAGCGGCTCTCTTTATCGAAGTAGGCAATGAGCGCCGGGACGTTATCGGTATAGATGCGGATATTGTTTTCTGAGCGGATCAGCGCCTCTTCGATACGCTTTTGCTGGGTAATATCCTGATAGGTGTAGACAAAGCCGCCGCCGGGCATCGGGTTGCCCTGTACTTCCAGCACGCTGCCGTCCTGGCGGTAGCGTACGTAGCGGTGGGGTTGGCCATCGCGAATGTTATCCAGCAGCAGTTGCACGTGCTCTTCCGGGTCGCCAGGGCCGTACTCGCCGTTGTGGGCGTTGTAGCGGAAGATGCGATCCATCGGTGCGCCGACGCGAATGATGTGGTCGGGGAAGCGGAACAGCTCTAAATAGCGCTGGTTCCACACCACTAGGCGCAGGTTCTGGTCGACCACACTGATGCCTTGGTTGATGTTC
Source organism: Vreelandella sp. L-25 (assembly GCF_056857535.1). Lineage (NCBI taxonomy): Bacteria > Pseudomonadati > Pseudomonadota > Gammaproteobacteria > Oceanospirillales > Halomonadaceae > Vreelandella > Vreelandella sp. L-25. The sequence goes on along the minus strand of NZ_JBSXNH010000069.1, from coordinate 10,180 downwards.
TCGATGGTGGCTTGTAGCAGGGCACGGTTGAACTCCAGCACCTGGGAGGCCTCATCCACGATGGAGATCACATCGGAAATACCGATGCCTCGCCCTTGAAGGGCAGAGTTCACCACGATCCGCGCCGACGATGCCCCCAAGACAGAGGCGAGAAACCGCTCGGTGAATTGGATCACGTCGATGGAGGCGCGGGTGCCATCGTCCAGCGGCTTGCCCGCTCGGCGTGCGTAATCATCGAAGGCACGGTCGACTTGGCCCGCGCCTAAGAAGCGCTCACACAGCACTTTCAAATCGCCCACCGTTGTGGCCCCTGTCCAGGGGCGATTAACGGAGGTTTGGCGAGTTTCGACGCTATCCACAAACAGCGACGCCTGAATGCGTTCGACTACCCGCTGGGAGGTGATCTGTGAGACAAAGATATAGCAGAACAGATTGACCCCTAGCGAAAGCATCACGCCATGGGTAAAGGCATCGCCCATGTTCAGGCCAAACAGCGCCGTGGGTGACAGCCAGTTAAGCCCCAGCGGGCCACCGGCAAGCCACGCTTGAGGCAGTACACCAGCGTTAATCATGGCGGGCATGAGCAGGCTATACGCCCAAATAGCAAAGCCCACGTTCATGCCCACAATGACGCCTAAGCGGTTGCCGCGCTTCCAGTACAGCCCGCCAATCAGCGCCGGAGCAAACTGGGCCGCCGCTGCAAACGAGAGCATGCCGATGGAGGCCAGCGAGGTGAACTCGCCAATCAGTTGGTAAAAGCCGTACGCCATGGCCAGCACGGCCACGATAGTGAGGCGGCGAGCGCGCAGCACCAAACGGCCATAGTCTCTGGCTTTGGTGTCGAACCAGCGCAGCCTGAAGAGCGCCGGGATCACAATTTCGTTCGAGATCATGATGGAGACCGCCACCGCCGCCACAATCACCATGCCCGTTGCGGCAGAGAATCCGCCGATAAACGTGAGCAGCGTGAGCCACTGCTGGCCGGAGGCCATGGAAAGGGCGAGCGCATAGGTGTCGGGCTCCACACCGCTTTCTGAAAACAGCAGCAGACCAGCGGCGGCCAGGGGAACTACGAAAAAGGCAATCGCCAGCAAGTAAAGCGGAAACAGCCAGCGTGCTTTAGTGGCGTCGTCAGGGTGAATGTTCTCGACCACCGCCACATGAAACTGGCGGGGTAGACACAGGATTGCCAGCATGGCGAGCAGGGTCTGCGCCCAGAAGCTCTGGCCAAAATCCTGATTAGCGAGCTGGCGCTGAAGTTCAAGCTGACTCTCTGCGTGCCCCATCAGCTCACCCAGGCCATCGAACATGCCCCAGGTAACAAAAGCGCCGAGGACGACAAAGGCCAGCAGCTTGACCAATGACTCAAACGCGACGGCGTGGATTAAACCTTCATGGTGTTCAGTGGCATCGGTATGCCGCGTGCCGAATAGAATGGCAAAAATGGCCATCACCACTGCCACATAAAAGGCCGTATCGCCAAACAGTGGCGTATGAGTAACATCAGAAGCGTCGGTGAGCACGCTGAACGTGGTGGAGACCGCTTTTAGCTGTAGCGCGATGTAGGGCAGGGTGCCGACAAGGGCGACCAGACTAGCAAAGGCGGCCAGCGATTGGGTTTTACCGTAACGGGAGGCGATGAAGTCGGCAATGGAGGTGACGTTTTGGTGCTTAGCAACGCGGATCATCTTCGCCAGCACAGGCCAGAAGAGCAAAAACGTCAGAATAGGCCCGACAAAGATACTGGCAAATGACCAGCCCGCGGTGGCAGCTTGACCCACCGCGCCGTAGAAGGTCCATGACGTACAGTAGATAGCGAGCGCTAGGCTATAAATAATCGGGCGGCGCCGGCTAGCGCCGTGAGTGCGTGCACGCCGGTCGCCAAACCAGGCAATACCAAACAGCACTGCAATATAGAGCAGTGACACCGCGACCAGCAGCCCGCCATGAAACATAGTGTCTCCTCACCAATCGTACCTTTAACAGTACCTTTAAATAGCGCTTCTGAGCGGTACGTCTAAATCGACCTTCGCCCAGCAAAGGGCTCCATTCTAGGCGAAGGGGAGGCGCTACGTCTGCCGTTCGTTGGCCAGTTGGCAAACGGTGGTCAGCAGCGGTGAGGTGTCGCGGAGTGTGCGTAGCTCATTGAGATCCGCGTCCCCGGTCTCTGGGTTTAGCGGAATCAGCTCTCGGCTTGAGCAGTTGAGGATGTAGGGCTGCGTGGTGATCAGGTCCGTATGGCGGCGCTCAAACTGGTAAAGAATAAACTCGGCCACCAGATCGCCATCGACGGTTTGGGCGCGTACATTCTCGCTATCCACCACACTAAAAGTGGTGGTGATCGGGAAAATAAACGTCCAGGGTCGCCACATGTTGCTGGACGTGTCGCTGGAAATCACTTGGGCCGTTTCCGGCAGCTGCAGCTGCTTATGCTCGAACCAGTCATACTCAAATTGAACCTGATAACCCAGCATGCCCAGCCCACCAAACACCGGCACGATCCATTTGGGTAGCCGCTTACGGCTGATTGTTCGAAGCAATAGGCCGATACCTGCCGCGGCAAGGCCTGCAAACACAGCGGCCACTAAGTGCCAAATCATACTATTTCCTTCTGAAAAGCCATCGGGCTTCCCTAAGGAAGCCCGATGGAAGGTGGTTCCGTTCGCTATTGGCCGACGGCGCAATAAGGTGGAACGATTATGACTTAGTGATCAACCGCTGCACCAGCACCTTTCGGATAGCGTACGCTTTCCACCAGGTCCTGAATTTCTTGCGGCGGCGCATCGGTGGCGTTAGAGACAACGAAGGCCACAGCGAAGTTGATCAGCGCGCCTACAGCACCAAACGAGAGCGGTGAAATGCCCAGTATCCAGTTATCCGGCGTATTGGCCAGCATGTTGGTGCCCGGAATAAAGAACCAGCCCAGGTAGGTGAAGATGTAGAGCAGGGTGCAGATCAGACCTGCCAGCATACCGGCAATTGCGCCTTTGTTGTTCATGCGCTTAGAGAAGATACCCATCATTAGCGCAGGGAACAGCGAGGCACCGGCAATACCGAAGGCAAGTGCTACCGTTTGAGCGGCAAACCCAGGTGGGTTAAGGCCCAAGTAAGTTGCTAGCAGGATCGCACCGGCCATGGAGATACGCGCCGCCAGCATTTCGCCTTTTTCGGAGATTTTCGGGTTGATCATGGTTTTGATCAAGTCATGACTGATCGCTGACGAGATTGCCAAGAGCAGACCCGCTGCCGTAGAGAGTGCCGCTGCGATACCGCCCGCTGCGATCAAGCCCACTACCCAGCTTGGGAGATTGGCAATTTCAGGGTTCGCCAATACTAGGATGTCGTTGTTTACTTCTAGCTCGTTACCTTCCCAGCCGCGATCAGAAAAATCAGCCGCATTGTTGTACATCTGGATACGACCATCGTTGTTCAGGTCAGTATGGGTAATCAGGCCAGTCTCTTCCCAGGTGCGGAACCAGTCAGGGCGATCTTCATAGAGGATGGGGTTAAGAGTGGCTTCTTCATAGTTTTCCACCTGCCCAGCCATATCTGGATAGACGGTTGTAGCCAGGTTGAGACGTGCCATTGAGCCAACCGCAGGAGCGGTTAAATACAGCAGTGCGATGAAGACAAGTGCCCAGCCCGCTGACCAACGTGCATCGGCTACTTTCGGTACAGTAAAGAAGCGGATAATAACGTGGGGCAGACCGGCAGTACCGACCATCAGCGATAGAGTGAACAACACCATGTTCAGCTTGTTATCAACGTCTGCGGTGTAGTCTTGGAAACCCAGTGCATTGACCACATCGTCAAGCTTCGTGAGTAACGGAATGCCGGACTCTGTATGTGTGCTGAACATGCCGAACATCGGGATTGGGTTGCCGGTAAGCTGCATGGCGATAAACACCGCCGGGATAGTGTAGGCGATGATCAGTACCACGTACTGAGCAACCTGCGTATACGTGATGCCTTTCATACCGCCGAAAACAGCGTAAAGGAAGACGATAAACGCGGCGATCCAGATACCCCAGGTGTTGCTCACTTCTAGGAAGCGGGAGAACGCAACGCCTGCACCGGTCATCTGGCCGATAACGTAGGTCACCGAGGCTACGATCAAACACACAATCGCCACTAAACGCGCGGTGTTACTGTAGAAGCGGTCGCCGATGAAATCTGGAACGGTGAACTTGCCGAACTTACGCAGGTAAGGGGCAAGTAGCATCGCCAGGATAACGTAGCCCCCGGTCCAGCCCATCAGGAAGGTGGAGTTAGCGTAGCCGCCAGAAGCGAGCAAGCCCGCCATAGAGATAAATGATGCCGCCGACATCCAGTCGGCTGCTGTCGCCATGCCGTTGGTAATCGGGTGTACGCCGCCACCGGCGACATAGAAGTCTTTGGTGGAGCCCGCTCGCGCCCATATCGCAATCCCGATATAGAGCGCAAACGAGGCGCCAACAAACAGTAAGTTAATTGCAAACTGGCTCATGCTGGCTTACTCCCCCAGGCCGTATTTTTTGTCGAGCGCGTTCATTCTCCAGGCGTAGAAGAAGATCAGCACGATGAAGGTAAGAATGGAGCCTTGCTGAGCAAACCAGAAGCCCAGGTCCGTTCCGCCAACGGGAATGCCCGCGAGTAGCGGACGGAATAGGATGGCGCATCCATAGGAGACAAATGCCCAAACCATGAGGCATCCGAAGATTAGCCGGACGTTGGCCTTCCAGTATTCAGCAGCATTGGATTTATCGTCTGCCATTGTGTTGCTCTCCAGTTGTGATTTTTAGGGTTGGAAAGTGAACTCAAGATAGCGTTTGGTTCATCAGGGCGACCCCGCATAGAAAACCGCGCTGGGTGTTGGGCGGTAAGACAGCGTTGCCAGGCACGTCACCTTCTTATTGTTAAGCCGTCTTGTGTCGTTATTGGGTGATCGGCAAGTTATCGTCAGCGGCTTGAAGTGCGTTAGATAGGTGTCGTGCGATTACCCTGTATGACTCGTTGATAATACTGGGCAATAATCGCAAAAAATAAATCCCAGACTTTGGTATCAGGTGCTTTTAGTGATGCGATGAAAATGGTCTGTATGAATATAAAGCATTATTTTTGATGGCCTTTCAGCGCTCTTTAAACGCCGCGTGGCCGGTGATAGGACAATGGTCTATGGCTCGGTTAAAAGTAATGTTTGCTACCTTAATGAGTGATGTTTAATCGTTTTAAGAGAGTTTAAAAAAGACACTACTTTAGTCGCTAAACGAACGTCGTTAAGACGTTAGCGCTATAGCTTAAAGTATAATAAGTGAATGAGTTGAAAAGTAGTCAAACCGTTCGTTTTACTTCCCAACCCCTGCCCTTAAGCGAGGTCGCCCATGGTAGAAATGGATCTCTCCCAGCTACCGTTTACGCTGATGGATGAGGCGGGGCGCGATCATGTTCGTCGCGGGATGGATCTTGCCTACTTTGACCGCGATGAAATTATTCTGGAGATGGGCCAGCCGGGTGAGTCGGTTTTTTTGATACATAAAGGAGAAGTCGCCGAGCTTGATCCCACCCTGCCTGCTGCTAGTGCGCGCATTGGCCACTACACCGCAGGCGATTTGTTTGGCGCCATCAGTATTCTCAACGGCAAAAGCCGCTACCGCTTCCAAGCTGAACAAGAGTGCCTGTGCTATGTGATGCCTAAAGCGCTGTTTACTCAACTGTGCCGTCACTATCCACCGTTTGAGCAGTTCTTTAAGCAGTCGCTCTCACACAAAGCGCGCCTGCTCACCGAAAAACGCGCTGAAGGCGGCGTCACCATGGCGGGCTTTATGCTGGCCAAAGTGAATGAGTGTATGCGCGAGCCGCTGCTCATTGATGCCTCAAAGAGTATTCATGACGCTGTTCGACAGCTACATGATAGTCATGCGGACAGTCTACTGGTCGCTACTGCAGGCGCCCTGGGCATGGTGACCAAAACCGATCTGCTCAATGGGTTGGTATTGGGTAACTGCACCCAGGCAACACCGGTTGAAGCGCTGGCCAACGTCTCCTTGGTCACGGTAGCTCCCGAGCAGTACCTGTTTGAAGCGCTGATTTTAATGACCCGCCATAAAGTGGCGCGGGTGGTGGTAATGGAAGGGGAGAGTGTTAAAGGCGTCGTTGAGCTAATGGACGTGTTGAGCTTCTTCTCTAGCCGTAGCTACGTGGTCAGCCTGCAGGTGGAGCAGGCTAGCAGTCTGGAAGCGCTGGCGGCGGCTAGCCAGCGTACGCCGGAATTAGTGAATGCGCTGATGGCGCAGGGCGTAAAGCTGCGTTTTGCCATGGATCTGTTGGCGGCGCTGAACGGGCGCATTATGAGCAAAGCGTGGAGCTTCACAGTGCCTGAGCAGTACCACACCCAAAGCTGCTTAATGGTGATGGGCAGCGAAGGACGCGGCGAGCAGATCCTCAAAACCGATCAAGATAACGGGTTGATCTTAGCTGATGATTGCCAGTGGCCCACAGTGGCTGAGGAGATGAACACTCTAACGGAAACGCTAATCCAGCTAGGCTATCCACCTTGCCCCGGCAATATCATGGTGTCTAACCCAGAGTGGGTAGGTACGGTTTCCCAGTGGAAAAACAATATCACTAAGTGGGTCAATGCCCGAGATGGCGATAGCCTGATGAAACTAGCGATTCTATTGGACTCCCACTGCGTGGCGGGTAATCCGGCGCTACTGGATCAGGTGCGTGAAGCGCTGTTTGAGCGCTGCTCCCACGATGAACTGCTGCTCTCTTACTTTGCCCGGGCGGCACTGCGCTTCTCGACGCCGCTGACGCTATTTGGCTCGCTGAAAAAGCCCCAGCACGGTATTGATATCAAAAAAGGCGGTATTTTTCCGATAGTCCACGGTGTGCGTACGATGGCCCTTGAGCGGCGCATTAATGCGACCTCTACCTTGGACCGCTTAGATGCCTTGGCCGCCGATGGGCGGCTTGACCGCCGCTTTGCTGATGATCTAGGCGAGGCGCTGGCGCTGTTTACCGAGCTACGCCTTCGTCAGCAGCTTCAGGAGTTGGATAACGTCAACCCTAAACGCACCAATCGAGTGGTCGTTCAGGAACTCTCTTCGCTAGAACGGGACTTGTTGCGTGAAGCCCTACGCATCGTGAAAGACTTTAAGCAGCGTCTTTCCCATCGTTACCATTTGGAGTATTCGTGAGCGGAATGCGCTTGTTAGATCGACATATGACCCTGTTCAGCGGTTCACTGCGCACTCTGCTTCAGCGTGAGAGCGACCGCCGTCGCTGGGCGGACTCGCCCTATGCCTGGCTGTTTCAGCCTTATATGGGGGAAGAGGCCGTGGCCATGGCGTGCCAGGTAAGCGCCGTTCAGCCCGCTGTAATGAGTGTGGCGGCGGTGGTGCTAAGCCCGCGCCAAGTGCACACCAGCCGTACGTGGGTGGCCACCTTAGTCGCATCATCGGCGCTGGCGCCTGCTACTCTGCGACGCCATCATCAGTTGCATGCCACGCACTCGCCCCGTTCTCCCGATGCTGAGTGTCTGAGTGAGCTGGCGGAGTTTATTGGCAATCGGCCGCTAGTCGGGTGGCAATTAGAGAACACCATTGAGCCGCTTAATGGGCTGTTTCGAAACGTGCTGGGATTCGGGCTGCCTAACGCGCAGGTGGATATTGCCAAGCTGCACGGGCGTCAGCTACGGCGGCTGCATCCTCATATCGAAGCCAGCAGCTGCCTTGGTGATGCGCTTACCCGATGGAAACTGCCCCCATTAACCTGGCCCAGCGTGGTCAGCGAAGCCACCGCCAGCGCGTTGCTGTATCTGCGTCTTCAGCGCGAGATAGCGTTAACTGCCTAGGGTTTGTATTGGGTAGAGCGTCGCTGTTACAGTAAGCTGCGCTTGACGATCAATGAGTCCAAAAGTGCGGTCACCAGCGTGTTTGGTCGCAAGTTCCTGGGCTACGCCCTATGGGAAGCTAAGGGTGGAGATGTCCGACGTGGTATATCAGCAAAAGCGTTGGGGACATTTAAACAGCGGATTAGGCAACTGACACGCCGAAATGGCGGACGCAGTATCTCACAGGTCGTCGCCTATCTACGACGCTACCTTTTAGGCTGGCAAGGCTACTTTAAGCTGTCGCAAACACCTCGTATCTGGCGGTCGCTGGACGGGTGGATACGACGACGGTTAAGAGCTTTGCACCTTAAGCAATGGCGTCGAGGTAAGACGATTTATCGTGAGCTGATGCGTCTTGGCGCTACGCCGAGGGTAGCACAATCGGTGGCGGCGTTGAGTCGTCGCTGGTGGCACAACAGTCTGTCGGGAGTCCATCATGTATTAACCCGCCTTATTCATGAGGCCGACCTGAAAACGAAGATAGCGGATGGTATTCTCTTGAGAAATCAGAACGTTCCGGCAAGAATCTGAACCAAGAGAGCCATCCGCTATGGGTGAAAGCCTATCCACCTGGACGCCCTCATGCAACGGCTCTGTCCGTGTTGAGCTGAGCGGCCAGCGCACTACCAGCGACAGCGGCGCTCTGCTGTTGCGTGAGGCCCTCGACAACAGCGGCGTGATTGAGGCGCTGGAAGACAATCTGGTCGATCGACGCCACCCGCTGCGCATCCTTCATTCGCTGGCCAGCCAGTTGCGTACCCTGGTGCTGCAGCGTGCGATGGGCTGGATCGACCTCAGCGATACCGACACGCTGCGCCGTGATCCGCTCTGGCAGCTGGGCCTGCAGCGATGCGCGCGGGACAACGCCCCTGGCCCAGGACCGGCCGTCGCAAGCCACGCTGTCGCGGCTGCTGAGCTGCCTCGGTCGTAACGACAATATCGATGCCGTGCACGAAGGCCTGCTGCGGCTGGTGGTCTGGCGCCTGACCTCGCTGCAGAACGGCGAGCGTCCCAAGCAGCTGACGCTGGACATCGACGGCCTGCCGATCGAAGTCCACGGCCACCAAGGCGGGTCCGCATTTCACGGACTTTACGGTGCCCGCATCTACTCGCCGCTGGTCGCCTCGCTGGCCGAGACCGGCGACATGGTGGGTGGGCTGCTGCGCGAGGGCAACGCCGGCCCGGCCGAGAACGCCGACACCTGGATCCCGCATCTGGTACGACGACTCAACGAGAGCACCGGGGCACAGGTTCGTGTGCGCATCGACGCCGGTTTTACCGATAACGCGACGCTGGAGGCCCTGGAGGATCGGGAGATCGAATACCTGGGCCGGTTGCGCAGTCACACCGGTCTACAGAAGCTGGCAGCACCGCTCCTGAAGCGGCCACCCGGCCGGCCACCCGAGCAGCCTCGCGAGTGGTGCCACGATCTGGAGTATCAAGCGGGCTCTTGGTCGGCACCGCGTCGCGTGGTGCTGGTGGTGCAGGAACGCCCCGATGACCTGCTGCTGCATGCCTTCTTCCTGGTCACCAACCTCGGCAAGTTCGACTGGCCGCCAGAGAAGGTCCTAGCACTCTATCGCAAGCGCGGCAGCGCCGAGGCGCACATGGGCGAAGTGAAGTCGGCGCTCGACGTGCACCTCTCGTCGACCGAGCGCGGCGCCTCCACCGTTCAGGACGTGATGGCCCGCAACGAGGTGAGCCTGCTGCTCAGCCTCTACGCCTACCAGGTCCTGCATGGCCTGCGCTGCCTGCTGGAGCGGCAGACCCGGCAAGGCTGGAGCCTCAGCCGGATGCGCGAGCAGGTGCTGAAGGTCGCCGCCACGCTGAGGCTGCACGCTCGGCGAATCACCGTTCATCTGGGTGCCGCCGCCGACAAGTGGTGGCCGACCTTGCTTAAGGGGCTGCCGAAGCTGACCGCACTGAGCTGACGCTCCTGCGAGACCACCACAGCATCAGAAAGCGAGCGACCGGAGCGGCGGTCGGCGATCACGGCTGCTTGGACGGCCGCCATTGATTCCAAAGAGCTATAAGTAAGTAGGAAAAGGGCTGCGTTCTGGCATTACTCAACAGCCACTCGCGCTGAAGATGCGAATCCTGATAAGCAATGCCAACAGCCAGTACCTTCAGACCGCTCAATCAGCGCCCTCGTGAATAAGGCGGGCTTAAATGAATCCCGCCGACATGAGCCTGCCGCCGCTGGCGGCGGCCTTCGTCTTCGGCTTGCTGGGAGGCGCGCACTGTATCGGCATGTGTGGCGGCATCATGAGTGCCCTGACCTTTGCTGTGCCCCCCAGCATGCGACAG